>JAFWOB010000081.1 GCA_017510065.1 Parasporobacterium sp. | reverse complement strand
GCCGCAAATCCCGCGGTGATCGTTGCGCATGTAGCGCTGTCGCCGGCTGCATTCTGCTCATCAAATACCACATGGTCTTCTCCGAGCGCCTCAACCAGAGCATCCTTGAACCCCTGTGTTGCCGCGTCAAGGGCATTGTGCTGTACAAGCTGACAGATACCGACCGTATAGACAGCATCCTCTGCCTCGCCCGCATAAGCGACAAAGCTGTCAATCAGTAACACTGCCATAAGAATACTGAAAACTGCTGTGATTTTCTTTTTCATTTTTAGTCCTCCAGGTATGTTTGATTTTCCGAAGCCCTCATTTACTCCATGCCGGTAAATAAAAAAGCTTCACATCTGTCTGTGAAGCTTTGTATTGTCCGATTTCACAATATTCTGACTGCACAAACAGATACTTAATCATTTCTGAAAAAGTAATAAGCAAATGCGTCATTAAAATATGCGAAATTAATCTGTTTCATAAAGGTCTCCTGATTTGAAGCCTATACTAGTACTTTAACGCGTTAATGTCAATACCTGAAAAATATAAAATTTCAGATAATAGCTTTCCTGGGCATTCCACAGGATCGGATGATCCGGCGCCTGGGTTCTGAATTCCACCTGCCGAAGCGCCTTGTGGGCACTGGCCGCCGCCTGTCCGATGGTCTTTGTGAACAGTTCCTGTGTCATAAAATGAGAACAGGAGCATGTAGCAAGATAGCCTCCGTCCTTTACCAGCAGCATGCCTTTCCGGTTGATCTCCCGATAGCCTTTTATAGCATTTTTGGTAGCTTCCCGGGATTTGGTAAACGCCGGCGGATCCAGAATGACAACATCAAACTGTTCTCCCTGCTCATAGAACTTGGGAAGTTCGTCCAGTACATTAGCTGTACGGAAATGCACCCGGTCTTCCAGATGGTTGCGGACAGCATTTTCCCTGGCCTGGCTGACGGCATATTCGGAAATATCCAGCCCCAGAACTTCTTTCGCACCAGCCAGTCCTGCATTCAGGGCGAATGTTCCCATATGGGTAAAGCAGTCCAGCACCTTTTCCTTCCCCCGACAGATCCGCTGCATAGCAAGACGGTTGTATTTCTGATCCAGGAAAAACCCCGTTTTCTGTCCATTCACCACATCCACCAGATAACGAATCCCGTTTTCCGTGATCTCCACATCAGTATCAAATTCCCTGCCGATAAAGCCCTTATAGGGCTGCAAGCCTTCCTTTTTCCGTACCGGAGCGTCAGAGCGTTCATAGATCCCTCTGATGCTGATCCCATCTTCTTTCAGAACTTCCACCAGGATCCTTAGGATGTCCCCTTTCAGAAACTCCATGCCTAGAGCCAGACATTCCACCACAAGCACATCTGCATATTTATCAACGACAAGCCCCGGAAAGCCATCGGCTTCCCCGAAAAGCAGCCGGCAGCAGTTCAGATCCTTTCTTCCTGTCCAACCGGCAAAAAGCGCTTCACAGCCGATCTCTTCGCAGGCTGTGTCATTTCCCCCGTACATAACTGTCTTTCGATATTCCCATGCCCTGCGGATTCTCTGTTCCAGAAAGGCTTCATCCACCGGTTCTTCTTTTCTGGTAAGCATACGCACCCGGATATGGGAATTCTGATTGATAAATCCTTTTCCCATAGGATAGCCGTCAAAGTCCTGCACCCTTATGATGCTCCCGTTTTTAAAGGTCCCTGTTATGGCAGCGATCTCATTGTCAAAGATCCAGGCACCGCCTGCCTTGATCGTTCTTCCCTCTCCTTTTTTCAGTGTCACCACTGTATTGGATTCCAGCATATTCTGTACCTTTCTTCGTTTTCTGCCGCAAAAGCTCCTCTTACTTCTGCCATTCTTCTCCCTGCCGGACCTTCTGCTGCTTCAGATACTGATGGATCGTGTTCAGCACCTTCTTTTTGTCTGCACTCCACAACGGCGCCAAAAGATCCTTTTTCGGTGCATCTCCGGTAATACGATGTACCACGATATCCGGTCTGAGATTTCTGATGCATTCACCGATCAGCTCTGCATATTCTTCCAGGGAAAATGGATACTCTTCAGGATTCCCTTTACTCTCACCGTCTTCAAACATTCTTCCCAGATCTGTCCCTCGCAGCACATGCAGGAGCTGGAGTTTCACTCCCTGAATATCCCATCGGTTCAGGTATTTCACACTTTCCAGTATCTGTTCTTTTGTTTCTCCCGGAAGTCCGAGGATCAGATGAACAATTATATCAATCCCGTAAGATCTCAGTTTTTTCACCGCTTCTTCAAAGACCGGAAGATCATAGCCGCGTCGAATAAACGCTGCTGATCCGGGGTGGATCGTCTGAAGTCCCAACTCCACCCAGACAGGCTTCTTCTGAACCAGTTCCGTCAGCAGCTCCATAACATCTGCTCCCAGGCAGTCCGGTCTGGTTCCGATGGAAATGGCAGCGATCCTGTTATCTTCTGCCGCTTCAAGCATTCTGCTTACAAGCTGCTTTGTTATCCGGTAAGTTGCGGTGTAACTTTGAAAATAGGCGATGTATCTGCTGCCGATGTGTTTCTGGGACAGCCTGCCGATCGCCTCATTTATCGTTTCACTGGCAAAACTGCCGCTTCCCTCCCCGCAGAAAATACAGCCGCCATATCCTGCCGTACCATCACGATTCGGGCAGGAATCCCCGCCATGAAGGGCCAGTTTATAGACCTTTTCATGGAAATGCTCTCTGAGATATTGATTCAGGGAATAAAAGTTTTGATCTGTCATTTCATTTCACCGTTTTTATTATAAACACCTGTAATGGTTTGGCAAGCCTGTCTGCTGCGAGGAGATGATACGAAGAGAAAGAAAATCTTTCTTTCGTATCAAGCGATGATACGAAGAGAAAAAAAACTATTGTTTCGTATCTAATTTTTGATACGAAATACGGTTTTTTGTTTTCTTCGTAGCAAAACCTGATACGAAAGAATCATTTTTCCTCTCTTCGTAGCATAGGACTGATACGAAATGATACTTTTTCCTCTCTTTGTAGCATAGCCTGATACGAAAATATCTTTTTTTCTCTCTTCGTAGCATAGGTTGATACGAAACAATCATTTTTCTTCTCTTCGATCAACTATGGTAAGAAAGCTGCTTTGCCATCCAAGCGAAAACACCTTGTAAAAAAGGCTCCTTTCAGTTATCATAACAAAGCGCGGAAAAAGCGGGCGTGGCGGAATTGGCAGACGCGCCAGGTTTAGGTCCTGGTGGGAGACCGTGCAGGTTCAAGTCCTGTCGCCCGCATCATAAAAGAAAGAGCCTTCTTAACGGGCTCTTTCTCTGTATTAAAGGATGATATATGGCAGCAGACGATCAGCACAGATATATTGAATATAAAGAAGAGCCGGAACGGCTGATCCTGGTGGGGATCGACCCGGCTGCTTCGCCGAATGGCAGCGAAGCGGAAAACTCCCTGGACGAGTTGGCGGAGCTGGTGGAGACAGCAGGCGCTGAGGCTGTTTTTTATGTCATGCAGTTCCGGGACAAACCTCATCCTGTCACTTATGTAGGGAGCGGAAAGATCGAAGAGATCCGGGAGCTGATCGAAGAACAGCACGCGACGGGAATTGTCTGCGATGATGAGCTCTCCCCTGCTCAGATGCAGAACCTTACAGATGCCCTGAAAGTCAAAGTAATGGACAGGACCATGGTGATCCTGGACATTTTTGCCCAAAGAGCAGTTTCCAAAGAAGGGCAGCTGCAGGTGGAACTCGCTCAGCTCAGGTATACAGCTTCCCATCTGACCGGTATGTGGCGTTTTCTTTCGAGACAGGGCGGTGGAATAGGTTCCAGAGGTCCCGGAGAGAAACAGCTGGAACTGGACCGCCGTACTATCAGCAAAAGGATTTCTGTCCTGAAGCATAAGATCCTGGAAATGGAAGATAACCGGCAGCTGCAGCGTAAAAAGCGCAGTGATTCTACCGTACCCGTAGGAGCTATCGTAGGATACACCAATGCCGGCAAATCCACACTTCTGAACCGGCTGACAAAAGTAGGTGTGCTGGAAGAAGATAAACTCTTTGCTACGCTGGATCCCACTACCCGCAATCTGTCGCTGTCCAACGGTCAACAGGTCCTTCTGACCGATACCGTCGGCTTTGTACGCAAACTTCCCCACCATCTGATCGACGCATTCCGAAGTACACTGGAGGAAGCCTGCCATGCGGATTTTCTCATTCATATGGTGGATGCTTCCGATCCTCAGATGGAAAGACAGATGGCTATCACCTACCAGACCCTGACTGACCTCGGTGTCACGGATAAGCCTATCATTACGATCTTTAATAAAATGGATCTTCTGACGAAAGAAGATACGGACAAGGTATTTTCCGATTCTCATGCAAAGGAAGTACTTCGTACTTCCGTGATCTCGGAAAATGCGCCTGCGCAGATCTGCGAAGCCATCGAGAGGCTCCTTCGGCAGGACAAAGTTTATGTGGAACGTCTGTATTCCTATGAAGACGCCGGAAAAATACAGCTCATCCGCAAATACGGTGAGCTGCTCAGCGAACGATATACAGAAAATGGGATTTATGTGGAAGCATATATTCCCAGGAAATTGCTGTAACGCAGTGGTCAAACAGACTCCTGTTCCAGGAATCTGACATATCGTTCTGCCATTTTATGCCAGTTTTCCAAGGACTCTTCCATGTCCGCTCCACAGGATTTCCTATACATCGCCCAGACGAACCAGTAGTAAGCGATCAGCGCTGTATACACCAGGAAATGGTATTCTTTCTGCTTGGTACGTCCTTCCTGCAGATATTCCCGAATAAAGCGGATCGCCTCCTCCGGCTCATACATGGCATCCACGATATAGTATCCCACATCGATCCCGGGGTCTGCAAAACCGGAGTATTCCCAATCGATCAGGATCACATTGCCGTCCGGTTCGATCATCCAGTTTGGTTTATAGGTATCTCCATGGCAGAAGCATTTCTCCACCCCATCATCTTCGATACTCCGATATAATGCACCGACTTTTTGTTTCAGTGTTTCATAGGGGACAAAACAGGAAGCATCCTTTTCCTTCAGGAGCTGCTCTATTGAAAGGGAATCTTCCCATGGTCTCAGTCCGTAATCTACTTTTACAGAAGAAGAATGAAGTTTTCGAAGCACCCGGATAACCTTTTTTGAATCTTCAAAATTTCCGTAATCCGGTTCCCGGAATTGATGAATAAAGCGGGAAATCTTCCACCCCTCGTTGATATCCATATAAATATAGGTTGGATCGATGCCCAGTTCCCTGGCCTTGATCAGAGAAGTTTTCTCGTTGCGCCGATTGATGATGTGTTCTGTCCCATCACCCGGGTGCCGGTATATATAGTCCTCCCCGCCGATCCGGAAAATAAAGGATGTATTGGTCAGCCCCTCGCTCACCGTCCGGAATTCCACAACGTCTTCTTCATCGCAGCGGAAGACCAGTTTGATATTCCGTATAATATCGCTGTGTGCGTGACTGACATATCCGGGATCAAACTCCCGTAACTGTTCAAAATAATCAAACTCCTGGATGGCTCCCGGAACATATTCCTTGAAATACATGGGCGGAAGCTCATTCAGATAATCTTTGACGAGCCATTCCCAGAACTTTTTATCATACCGTCCCGTCTCCCGGTCCTTCTCAGCAAGCCGCAGGAATGCCTGGGAAAAATCCTTTTTCCAGAAGGAATGGCCCAGCAGCATCAATCCCCCGTCCAGTCCTCGTTCCATCTGAAGAATGCGGCCGTCCGCTCCGATACGGGCATACATTTCCAGTCTGCTCTCAGTAGTACCGAATCCGGCATAAAAGGTATCATATTCGAAGGTGTGGAACGGATTCTCCTTATAGTAGCTGTCGCATACACAGATATAGGAATTTCCTATATATTCTTTTGCAACCAGGAGGCTTTCGATATTGTTCTTGACGTTATAGGCGGGATTGAACAGCAGACGGACATTGTACTTTTCCTTCAGATAGGCAAACATATCCTTCTTATATCCGAGTACGATCGTAATATCCCGGATCCCTGCTTCCTGAAGCTGCTGAATCTGCCTTTCGATCAGCCGTTCTCCGCGCACCTCATACAATCCCTTCGGCTGCTCCAGGGATAACGGAATAAACCTTGTTGCGGATCCTGCTGCAAGGATCACGGCGCTTTCCACCCGATAAGGCTCAAGTATTTTTCTGCCCACAGATGTCAGTTCCCCGCTGTTTTTGTCAATGCAACCCTTCCCGACCAGCTGAGCAAAGGTCTCCCTGGAAGAGATCGCCCGATCCAGGAAAACATCTGTCGTGCTCTGCGCACGTCCGATGGATCCGTCATAAAGATTATTCAGCACATAAAACTCGTTTTTTGTCATTTGATCCCTTTCGGAGCATAGCTGTGATCTAACTGCACCAGCTCATAGTAATTATCGATCTCCATAATATCCTGTTTCCTGCATTGCCGGATCTCCACTTTGTACTTTTCATGGCGCAGGACAAATGGAATAAACTCCCAGAAATAGTCCCTTCCCTCCGGCTCCTGATAGATCTGCGCAAAATCTTCCCTTAGTTTTCTGCAGTCTTCCGGACTCCAGTAGGCGATTCCGTAATAATTATAGCAGAATGTATTGCCCTTCTGATAATCGATCAGATATCCGTCCGGATCCATCCGGAAGCTCCAGTCATCGGTTTCCATGGACCAGGAGCCCAGAATATTACTGGCATACTGATATTTCGTGATCACCTGCGGATTCGTGATATAAAGATCCGCTTCACAATAGTAACACCCGTCCTTCAGATAATCCGATGACAATACCGCAGAGGAAATATTATTGGTCCGGGCATAATCTTTATTGTCGATCAACCTGAGAAAGGGATATTTTTCCAGAAGATCATAGAGTTTTTCAAACCGGTAGCCGCCCACCACTGTAATATCGTTGATCCCTACTGCCGTCAGGGCATCCAGTAAAGTATCGATCAGCCGCACACCGTTCACCCGTACCATGGGTTTCGGTCTGTCCGCCGTTGCCGGCATCATACGGGATCCGAAGCCGGCCGCCAGAACGATCGCGCGCTTGACACGGTAAGGTTCCAGTGCAGCAAGCCCTTCTGGTGTTATATCCAACACCTCGTCTTCCCCTTCAATAAATCCATCTTCTTTCAGACTTTTCAGACACTCCATTACGGCTGTGCCGGAAATACAGAGCGTATCGCTTAACCGGCGGACAGAGAACTTACCCTTCCTTTCTCTTTCCAGATAACTCAACACCTCAAACTCATAACGATTCAGCACGTTCTATCCTCCTGTGCCTCCGGATCTTGTTTTGAAACTGTTTCCTCAAGCAGTTTCACCGCTGTATCCGGATAATTTGTGATCACAATATCCGCCCCTTCCTCCAGCACACGGATCATCTCATCTCTGGAATTGACCGTCCATGTATGAACGGCAATTCCTGCTTCGTGAGCCTTCCGGCAGAATCCTCCCGGCGTGATTACCTGGGAATAATGCGGATGCAGCGCTTCCATCCCCAGCGAGGAGGCGTATTCCCAGGGGCTTACAAGGGACGCCTCATACAAAAGCCCGCAGGTAAGGGAGCGGTCCAGTTCTTTCAGGCGCAGCATGCTGTAATGATTGAAAGACGAAAAGATCACCCGATCCAGGGAAAACTCCCTCGCAGTCAGTTCTACGACTTGCTTCTCCAGTCCGGGATAGTCGATCAGACTGTTCTTCAGTTCGATATTGATCCCCAGTCCGGTAGGTCTTAATAGCTCAAACACTTCCTTCAGCGTCGGGATCCTGGCATCCTGATACTCCGGTTTTGTCTTGTTAAAAGAAAAGGATTTCAGTTCCTTCAGGGTAAAGTCACAGAGAAAGCCGGTCCCGTCAGAGACCCGCTCAATACTCTCATCATGGGAAACTACCAGTTCCCCGTCTTTGCAAATATGTACATCCAGCTCCACACCGTGAGCCCCCATCTCAGCAGCCAGGGCAAATGCCTCCAGTGTATTCTCCGGCGCATAACCCGAAGCCCCCCGATGAGCATAAATCTTCTGAATCATATTCTATTCCTACAGCCGGATCACCAGATCCGGATCAACTCTGACAAACACATGGTCCCCTTCATGAAATTCCATCTGTTTCTCAAATACAACATCCGCATTCAGGGAAATGCCCTGGCAGTCCACCTGATAACGGATCAAGCTGCCATGCGGGATATGATTGACAATGATCCCTTCCGCCATAAGTTCCCTGGGATTTTCTTTCTCATCGGTTCTGCCAAGCTGCACGATCTCAGGACGCACTGCCACATCGTTTCCCGGAAGATCTGCCCGGAAGATCCGGTTGAAATCCTCTGTTTTCAGCAGATTATAGTTGCCGATAAACGTCGCCGCGAATTTGGTAGCAGGGCTGGTGTAAATCTGTTCCGGTGTTCCGGACTGCTCGATCCTCCCGTCATGGAACAGATGGATCATATCAGACATGACCATGGCTTCATCCTGGTCATGGGTCACAAAGATCGTTGTGATCCCCAGCTGCTGCTGGATCCGACGGATCTCGATCTGCAGGTTCTTCCGAAGAAGCGCATCAATGGCACTTAAGGGCTCATCCAACAGAAGAACCTTCGGCGCGGTGACCATTGCCCTGGCAAGCGCAACACGCTGCTGCTGTCCTCCTGACAGAGAAGACGGATACTGATCGATCTTGTCACTTAAGCCTACTATGTCCAGCATCTCTTCCACCTTTTGCTGGATCTGCGCCTTAGGCATCTTCTTCAATTTCAGTCCGTAAGCAACATTATCTCGCACATTTTTATTGGGAAACAGGGAATACTGCTGAAAAACCATACCGATCCCGCGCTTACGGGGAACGATATCCGTAATCTCCTGTCCGTCCAGGTAGATGTGCCCGTCACTCACCTGCTCCAGCCCGGCAAGACAGCGAAGAAGCGTTGATTTACCACATCCGGAAGGCCCCAGAAGGGTTACCAGCCGTCCCTTTTCCACTTCCAGGTTAATATCCTTCAGAACATGGTTTGAGCCAAACGATTTGTTGATATTTTCAAAACGAATATATGACATCCCTCTATTCCCCCTGCTTACTTACCTTCTCTGCTCCGCTTCTGCTCTGCAGGCTAAGGACAATTGCCGTGATCGCGCAGGTGATCAGCATGATCACAACAAACACGGCGGAAGCTTCCGTACTGGACCGTTTCATCGCCTGGTACAGGAACTTCTGCATATTGTTGACATTGGTGCTGGACAGATTACGGATGATGACATAATCCCCGAACAGCAGACTGACAGCCAGCAGACTGGATACCGTGATACCGGTGATGATATTGGGAACAATCACCTTGAAAAATGCTTTCAGTTTGCTGTCGCCAAGCATTTCCGCCGCCTCCAGCAGCATGTTCATATTGATCGCCCGCATACCATTCCGGATCCCGTTATAGATATGCGGCAGGATAATAATGCAGTATGCCCCGATCAGCATGACCATCCGGTCGCTTAGGATCGATCCGTTTTTCGCATACAGTACCAGGATCGAAACCGACAGAATAACTCCCTGTATCGTATAGGGAATCATGCACAGGATCTGCATGTATTTTTCAAGCCTCGGAAAATACACTGTCACGACAAACAGTGCCAATAGAACAAGTATGATGGTGATCACGATCGGTACGATACAGATCAGGACCGTCTGGTACATTGCTGTCAGAAAAGAGGAATCCGAAAAGATCAGTTCATAATTGGCCAGGGTAAATCCCTTGGGGATAATGCCGGTCCAATCTTCAAACAGTGAATACACAATGGTTGCCGCCAAAGGGATCAGCAGCCATATGATCACGATCGTCATTACGATATTGGCAGATACTTTTGAACCTTTTGCCATATGCTCTCACCTGCTTTCCCATTTAGCGGTCTTTTTGGTGATGTAATTGTTGATCAGTATGACAATGCACAGGATCAGCATCATAACCACCGAAAGAGCCGCCCCCAGTTTGGGCTTTGTCTTGATATCTCCAACGAATGACGCCGATATATTGACCGGCAGCAGCGAGAAATTATTCATCAGCAATGCATAGGCTGTTGCATATGCACATAATGCATTGGCAAACAGGACGCTGATCGTGGAAAAAATGCTGGGAAGCAGCATGGGGATCCCCACATGGCCCCAGAACTGCGCATTTGTCCCACCCAGCAGCATATTAGCCTCGCTCCATTCCTTTCGGATTCCGTTGAATGACGGGATCAGCAGCAAGGTGGATAAAGGAATCTGAAAATAGATATACATGATGGTCAGGCCTGTACTGGTATAAAGATCAAAATTCTGCAAAAATCCGATACCGTACATATTGGCGATCTGCTTGATCACGCCGGCATTTCCCAGAATGATCATATAAGCAAATGCCAGCGGCACTCCTGCAAAGTTGGATGTCATATTCAGGACTGTCAGAAAGACATTCCTGAACTTTCCGCGGGAATTGTGTGCTGCCCGTGCTCCCAGAAAAGCAATCACAATGCCGACAGCCGTTGAAATGAAAGTGATCTTCAGACTGTTCAGGATAGCCGTTTTGTAGCTGAGAGTGGAAAAGATCTTAATATAATTATCCAGGGTAAATGCCACACTGGGGTCTTTGTCCAGCTGGAAACTGTCAATGATGAGCATGATCAGAGGAAGCAGCTCATACATGACTACCAGAAACAGGAAAGGAAGCAGCGCCAGCAAATAGTAATACCGCATACTGCGATTGGATACTGTTTTCAGTCTGCCCTTTTTTACCATTTCATTTGCCTCATCCCTATGAAAAACGGGAGCATGCCGCCCTTATCAGCGGCATGCTCCATTGCATACAAACAGTTGCCTGATCAGTTCAGCAGAGGAATAATGTTCTCTTCCCACCATTCGGAGATCTCTTCGCAGACTTCAGCATAATGCTGCGCATCAGAGATACCTACAGCATCTGCATAGGTGCTGGGATCAAAGGTCGCCGCTACGACTTCTTCCGGTATCTCTACATCGGTCCTGGTCGGAACAGCGCCGGCTTTCGCCAGGTTGATCTGTCCTTCGTCCGAGAAGATATACTCACGGGCCAGTGCTGCAGCGAACGGGTTGTCTGAATTCTTGCTGATTACGCTTGCATAACCTACCAGGATGGAACCATCGGAAGGAATACCAACGGTCAGATCGTAATTCGGTGTGCTGTCACGATAAGTCAGAACGTTATAGCTCCATGATACACCGCATTCTACCTCACCTGCCTGGATACGGGCAAGAAGGATATCACCGCTGTCGATACGGCCCGCCTTGGCCATTTCTGTCCAGAACTCAAAAGCCGGCTCCAGATTGTCCAGGTCGCCGCCGAATGCATAAGCTGTGGCAACAACAACGCCCTGTCCTGTAGCGCCGCCGACAACGTCACCGATCGTCAGCTTATAGCTGCCATTGCGGACATCTTCCCAGCTGGTCGGCATCGGCTCTTCACACAGATCATTGTTGTAAATGAAGCTGGTGCATCCTGTATAAGCGATCATCCATTTTCCGTCTTCTGCCTTTGCCCAATCCGGAACACTGTCCCAGTAGCTGGTCTTATAAGCCTGTACCAGATCATTGTCAATTGCCTGCTGCGTAAATGCCAGACCGACATCCCCGATATCACGTGTGCTGTCGTTCATGAACATGCTCAGCTCTTCCGCACTGCTCATGTCTTCATCAGAATGCTCGATGCCGTAGGTTTCTGTCAGACCCTGCCAGCTCAGTCCCCAGTTAGCCCAGGAATCCGGCATACCGACGGACTCTACATGGCCCTCTTCCTGTGCTTTCGCAACGATCTCGTCAAGCGTATAGCTGTTCAGATCTTCTGCCGCAAAAACTGTGCTTGCCATCAGCATTACCATAACAACCGAAAGAACTATTGATATTGTTTTTTTCATGATTGCCTCCTTAAGAATAATGGTCTCGGCTTCCGCCAAATAATACATATTATCTTGGAACAAAAACCACCTCATATATTGTATCAGGAAAAAGTGCTACAGACCATAACATTTTTCAAAAAAATAAAAGCCGTGAATGCATTCACGGCTTTTTCCTGACTCTTATATTCTATTTGGTTCCTCCGGCCCTTGCCATCTTCATGGCAGCCTTTCTTGCACTCCAGTCCAGGAAACGTCCCTGGTTGGTAGTAAGTGCAATAAAGAAGAACAGGAAGGCACCGACACCGATATCCTGTACAGCCGAAGGCAGCCCCAGAGCGACCACGCCTGCAGTCATCATCTTGATGCAGAAAGCACCGATAAAGATACCAATGGAGAAATTGGTATACCGGGAAAGGTACAGACCGATAAAAACTGCCGGAAATGCCTGGAACATCATACCCATATTATTATTGAAGGTCGAGGAAGACTCGATCTTGCCTGAGAGTCCGACGTTAATGGTGGCTGCAATACCGAGGATCAGTCCGCAAAGCAGATAACTCAGGATCACATTTTTCTTTTCATTGACGCCGATATTGTTGGCAATCTGCTGGTTATTGCCCAGAGACCTGACATTGTAGCCGAACTTCGTAAATGTATACAGGAACATAAAGAGCAGAATGGTAAATACAGCCAGGATATAGATCCATGGAGAACGCCCGAATACCGTATAATTCAATCCGCTGAGCTGTGCTCCCGCACCGCCGTTTACGACTCTGACCATCGTCTCATAGACCAGCATCAGACCGATACTGATCACCAGCATGGGTACCTTTATCACCAGATACAGGATGGCATTGATCATGCACAGTCCCATACAGATCAGGATACACAGCACCAACAGCACCCAGGAAGGTGCCGTAGTCTTGCCATTTTCCTTGATCATACCTCCGCAGATAGCCTTGGCGATCGGAGAAGCGATGAAGCTGGTGCACACGCAGATGATACCCATGGAAAAATCCCAACGGTCATTCAGCATGTTGCAGGCCATTGCCATCGCGATCGAGGAGCTGAGGATCGCCTGTTTCAGGATACTTTCCATACTCCTTGCAGTACCGAACGCTGCCTGCGGGCTGAAGATCTTGCATAAAACGAAGAAGATCACAAATACAGCCACCGGCCAGATCAATGTTTTCCAGGTATTTCCGGCAATTCTTTTAAAAGTCATGGTCATACAACCTTTCTTGCTATAGCATGCGACAGCGGTTAAGCAGCTTTTTGTCCATGCCTGTTACATGTTCCTGAATGGTTCCGGGCAGGAGAAGTTTCGCTGCGCAGAAGCCGCGATCCTGCCCCTGCCCGAAAAAAACGACTCAGATCATTCCTTATCAACCGTGACGTTCAAGAAGATCTTCCAGTGAGAATTTCTCAGCAAATGCCTTCAGATCATTATAGGACGCATCCGGTCCGATGAAGGGCTGAAGTTCTTCCAGAGTATAAGGAGGATTGCTCTCAGAGCAATAATTAATAGCATTTTCCATATCTTCTGCAGAGGTGCAGAACAGATACTTCATGTTGATCGACGGAGCGCTTCCGTCATCCTGGACCATCCTGTTGCCTGTCATAGCATTGTACAGCAGTACAAAAGCGATCATGGAATCTGCACAGGTACCGGTGGTAGCATAAGACAGGGTACCATCATAAAATGCTGACAGAGCATCATCGTTGGGATCGTAGCAGTTCAGAAGCACTTCTCCGCTCCTTCCGGAGTTGATCAGCGGCTGGTATACTGTAGAAACTGTCTCAACAGATGAGAAGATCGCATTCAGATTCGGATACTGTGCGAGCAGCTCTTCTGCAGCACCGGCTTTGTCGAAGGACTGTCCTTCATGGATCATGTCTTCGGAGATTCCCAGTTCTAACAGTTTTTCTTTCGCAAAGATAAGTCTCTTATCCATCTGTGCAGACAGACCATAGGGGAATCCATGAAGGCCAAATTCTGTAGCTCCCTTGGCAACCATGTCTTCGATGATCGCATCAGCAGCCACCTGCTCATCTTCCCAAACAGATCCTACATAGGACGGGCTCTTGGAAAACTCCTCAAATCCTTCGCAAGTATGAGTCATATCATTGGAGGTAACCATGAACATACCGTACTCTTCACAAATCTCCAGCATCTTCGGCATGATCGTTCCGGGATGCAGGTTTACAATACCATCATAGCCGCCGGCGCCAAAGTTCTGCACCGTCTGGATCTCTTCTTCCGGATCCTGTCCGCCGCGACCTGTCTCGAAGGTAACACCCAGAGGCTCTCCGATCGCTCTCAGACCACCCATAATGTCTTTCGCCCACTGGCACTCGGTATCATACAGGATCACGCCTACTTTGTAGGAATCCTTGGCTTCCCCGGCATAAGCCAGTGAAGAGAACATACCGATGCAAAGGACAGCGGCAAGGATTAATGCAACTAACTTTTTCATTTTAAATCACTCCTTTTCTTTTTTATGCTAAGGAACTGTTTACAACAGCGAAACAGTTCCGTAAAGCCTGTTTCATCCGGCCTGTCTTACCTGGGAAGGAATCCCGATTTATTTCTCTTATAGTTGAACAGGATGACTACCAGGAATACAACGCCGATCACGAAGTTGGTCCAGGTGCTGGATACGCCGATGATCACCAGACCATTTTCCAGAAGTTTTACGATAAGCGTTCCGACAATCGCCGCACGAACGGAACTGTCCATACCGCCGTTCAGGCTCATGCCGCCGAGAACGATCGCCACGATCACATTCATCTCATAACCGGAACCGGCAAGGGTAGCCACTGTACGAGAGGAGCACATGGAAAAGAATCCTGCTACACCCACCAGCAAAGCTGCAACGGCATAAGCCAGAAGCCGTACTTTATCAATATTAATTCCACTCTGTCTTGCGGCTACCGGGTTCTCACCGATCGCCCGGTTGAATTTTCCGAATGCGGTACGCTGCAAAAGGATATAAGCGCCTCCCAAAAGAACGATCAGTACGATAATCTTAAGGACCCAGCTGTCTCCTGCCGCAAAATCAGCAGGAAGCGTAATATTGCCTTTTGAGATGGTCGTTACAATACCGCGGCAGATAAACTGCATACACAAAGAAGTGATAAAAGCCGGCAGCTGCAGCTTTACGGTTACGATTCCCATTAAAAGATAGCATACAAGAGACACCACGATACAGATTGGAAGTGCAAACCAGATACTCATGCTGGTTCTCAGAATGAGTATTCCGGGGATCATCATGGACAAGCCATAGATACCGCCGACCGCCAGATCAAAACCTCCGTGAGCATACAGAAAAGAACAGCCTACTGACAGCAGTACTACCGTATAGCTCTGATCAAGTATGTTATTCAGGTTGCCCGGATCAAAGATACGTCCGCCTGAAACGATCAGGAGGATAATGATCACCGCAACCAGACCCACAAAAGGAAGTATGGTCCTTGAGTTTCTTTTGATAAATTCCATGATATTCCTCCCTTAGATCATATACTCGATGAGCTTGTGTTCTGTAATATCCTCAGATCTCGCAAACTCTCCGCTTACAGCGCCATCTTTCATGATGATGATCCGGTCACTCATTCCGATGATCTCTGCCAGTTCCTCCGAGATCAGGATCACGGATTTGCCTTCCTGCTTCAGTTTGTAGATCAGCTGATACATAGCCTGCTTTACTCCGATATCCACGCCTCGGGTCGGGCAGTCCAGGATCAGGATTTCTGACTTATTGGCGATCCAGCGGCCAAATACAACCTTCTGTTTATTACCGCCGGACAGTCCTTTCACCGGCTGGTCTACATTATTGCATTTAATAGAAAGCAGCTTTCTCTGCTCCTCCGCCATCTTTTTTTCATCGCTTCGGAACAGCAGTCCGCTTCGCGTGATATCCTTCAGAGACGGAAGCACGATATTATCCAGGATCGTAGCCGTGATCATCATGGATTCCTGATCACGGTTCTTTGAAATGTATCCCACTCTGTGTTTCGTCGCTACATAAGGCTGGTTGATCTCCGTTCCGTCTGCCAGCGTTACGCTGCCCTGCAAGGGTTTTTCAATGCCGAAAGCCAGACGGCCGACCTCATGCATGCCGCATTCCGACAAGCCTCCGATACCGAGGATCTCGCCTTTATGGAGTTCCAGATTGAAATCTTTCAGTTCACGGCCGTCATAGATATCTTTCATGGAAAGAACTACTTCCTCACCGTAGCTTCCGTCATAATCACTTCGGTAATAGTCACCTACCATCTCACGGCCTACCATCAGGGACTTGATCAGAGACGGCTCCATACGTTCCTTCTCCAGTGTATCGATCAGAACACCGTCACGCAGCACAGTAAGAGCGGTACAGTGTTCCATGATCTCATCCAGGTCGTGGGAGATAAAAATCACGCCTTTACCCTGGGACGACATCTTATCGCACAGATTATAGATGATGTCTCTTCCTCTCTGGGACAGGGCGGTTGTTGTCTCGTCAACGATCAGGATATCCGGATCGTCATACATGGCTCTGGCAATCTCCACCAGCTTCCTGTTTTCAAAATTCAGAGTATCAATGGGAGCCCATGGATCGATATCCCCTGCTCCGAGTTCCTCCAGGATCTTTCCGGCAGCTTTTCTCATGGCACGCCTGTTCACAACCCCGTTTTTGGTAAACAAAGCTTCTTTTCCGATGAAGATGTTGTCACAGACTTTGATATTGGAAATCGTTCCCATTTCCTGCATGATCATTGCCACGCCATGCTGCTGGGCATCCACCATACTGGTCGGGGTATAAGGTTCTCCCTTCAGGAACAGGGAACCCGAATCACATCCGTAGATACCGGAAATGATGGAACAGATCGTGGATTTACCGGAACCGTTTTCTCCGATGAGTCCTCTGATCTCTCCAGCATTAAGTGCAAAATCCACCCCTTGCAGAGCTTTCGTCAAACCAAAGTTTTTGACAATATTCTCAGCACGAATCAATTCTGAGCTCATGTATTTCCTCCTAATCAGCCAGAGTAACTGAAGTTTATAACATATATTTTTTAACACAATTGCTGTAAGAAAACAATTATGGCCGGCATTTCTAGCTATCCTCCCTAAAATGTCCGAATACGGATTGTGCATTATTTTTTTCGGCTATTACATTTTTTTGAATTTTATTTTGTTTCTCTGCAATGCACTCACATTTTTCTGATCATTAAGGCAATTTTAAGCATCCTGTCATAAATTACTTTATATTCATAATTCAATATGATAAAATGCAGTTTGCATGTAAAATACTTCCGGTGCACCCGTGCTTCCGGAACAGAAAAGAGGATAAAACATGGAAGACAAGAATGTGAAAAAGACCAAGGGCCGTGCCTACAATCAGCCCGAACACATCAAACCCAAGAGCAAATGGACCAAGAAAACGACAGCATGGGTTATCGTGATCGCCGTCATCGTACTCGGCATCCTGGCCATCATCGGCGGCAACAACGGATGGTTTAAAACACAGGATATGATCAACGGCAAAGTGGAACTCGATGACTATTCCGTACTCGAGATTGATGAGTCTCAGGTGGAAGTAACTGAAAGCACCATCGATAACTATATGAACAATGTTGTCTCTGCCGAAACGACCTATGAAGATGTCACAGAAGGTACCGTGCAGGACGGTGACACCATCAACCTGGATTACTCCGGCGTCCTGGAGGGCGAGGAAGAACCGTTTGCAGGCGGCACAGCGCAGGGACAGTCCCTGACACTGGGTTCCGGCACCATGATCGACGGATTTGAAGATCAGATCATCGGTCATGAGATCGGTGAAACATTCGATATCAATGTAACATTCCCGGAAGATTATTCCACGGAAGACCTTGCCGGCAAGAATGCCGTATTTACCATCACGATCAACAGCAAGCATGTTGCCAATGTTCCGGAACTTACCGACGAACTGGTACAGCACTACTCTGCCGAACATCTTGATCAGGAATTCTCTACCATCGGGGAACTCAGAGAATACTATGCCGAGAACCAGAGAAACAACAATCTGGAATCAGCAATCCTCAGCGCAATGGGTGAAAAGACACATGTCAAATATTATAACGAAAAAGATCTTGCTGATCTGACTACCTATAATATGTCTGCTGTTTCCTACTACGCATCCATGTTTGGTGTCGATGCATCGCAGTATGCTTCCATGATGGGATATGAATCTGCTGATGCATATGCCGATGCAGAAGCAAAGCGGACTCTGGATCAGACCATGATGGTCGACAAAGTGGCCGAAGAACAGAATATCACCTTCACAGAAGAAGAGCTGGATGAGGTGGTCACCAAATATATGGAACAGGAGAACTTTGAAGGAACGCTGGATGAATTCAAAGCCCAGTCTGGCGATGCATTCAATTTCCTTGTCCGTGAAACAGAAGTTCTGATGCCGAAGGTCATGGATTATCTGAAGCAGAACGTTGTCATGGTAGAATCTCCGGTGGAAGAAACTGCGGAAGAAGTTTCTGAAGCTGCGGAAGAGGTAGTTGAGGAAGTTTCCGATGCAGCAGAAGAAGTTGTAGAAGAAGCCTCCGAAGCCGCGGAAGAAGTTGTAGAGGAAGCCTCCGAAGCCGCGGAAGAAGTTGCAGAGGAAGTCTCCGAAGCCACAGAAGAGGTTGCAGAAGAAGTCTCCGAAGTTGCAGAAGAAGTTTCCGAAGTGACAGACAAATAATCTGTTCTGCCATATTAAACATTTCCGGAGCACCCCTTCAGGGTGCTCCTTTTTTATATGATAAACTGCTGTACAAAACCCCGGGTATGCACAGGAAAATTACCCCCTAAAACGGAACGAGCCATACTGTAAAGTATGGCTCGTTCCTGCAAAAAGAGAGGAGTTGCAATTCTATATAGACATCTGAAAAGATAACTATAAGTTATAAGAGTAGTTTCCGGAAAAAGATCCGCTCATAGTCACGGCACTTCTGATCACATCCGGAAGGAAGCTGTTCCACTTGACGTGAACGATCACTTTGTCATCCCTGATCGGTACAGTTGCATGGTACGGATCCAGGAAAGCATTCAGGTTCACGCTGGATCTGGGATTGTAGTTTATGGTGATCTGCGTGTTGCCTTTGGTGTTTACGAAGATCTTGCTGTCATAATCCACCAGTACTCTCGGCCTCAAGCCCTTTCCTACTACTTCCCAATAAAACTCCTGCAGCAGAGGATCCATTTCCTCCCCTGTCCTTCCCATGGGATCACTGATCACTTCTCCAAAACGGTTATTCAGAATGATCTGGACAAATTCCCTGGTTACCTCACAGGTTACGATGCCGGACAATCCGTTCATCTCGGATTTCCTGGAGAGAATAAGACGGTTCGGATTGTTATTGTAGTAGACGATCCGATACTCATCTCTTTTGTAGGCTCCTGTACTTTCATAGAAGGAAAAATCCTTGTCCCGTTCAAAGTACAGGCAGAACACTCTGCAACAGCCTGAAGGAGCATTCGTATCAGGTCTCATTACAGTTGATAATCTATGCTCAAGGGTCAAAACATCTGTCTTATTGATTCGGTGGATCGACTCATGTACAAGATTCATATCCTGCTCCTTTCCGTTTCTGAAATCATCATACAATGAGAACCTTAACGGAAACTTAAGTTAAAAAAATAACGTTTTAGCTTAGTAAAGCAAGACTGATAAAGGAGCGCTGACAGCAAACCGGAGTTATTCCTCCAGGCCGAACAGCAACACAGAAAGGAGCATCAACGGGGCCGTCTCCGTCCGAAGGATCCTGGATCCAAGGGAAATGGGGAATGCATGGTCTGCCATTTCTATCTCATTTTGCTCAAAGCCGCCTTCCGGACCGATAAAGATCCCGATCTTCATCCCCGGCCTGATGCCGGCCAGAATCTCTTTGGTCCGCTGCATATCTTTGTAGTTTTCGTATGGGATCAGAACCAGATCCAGATCAGAGGCATATTCCAAAGCATCTTTGAACTTCATCACAGGCTCTACCTGCGGGATGATCCCACGCCTGCTCTGCTTGGCAGCGCTTTCCGCGATCTTCTGCCAGCGTTCCAGCTTGGATTTCAGTTTCTTGGCATCATATTTCACAATACACCGAGCGGTTTCTACAGGAATGATCCGGTATACACCGAGTTCCACGGATTTCTGGATAATGTGTTCCAGCTTATCGGACTTGGGAAGTCCCTGGAACAGATAAACCTTAACAGAGGGTTCTGTGCCGGAAGCTTCCTCCGCCAGGACTTTGCAGCGAACTGTATCATTGTCCAGCGTTTCAATGCAGCAGGTAAAGTCACGACCTTCCCCGTCGCTCAGCAACAAGGTCTCCCCCTCCTTCATGCGAAGAACATTTTTGATATGATTGACATCAGATCCTTCGATCAGGATATGATCTTCCAGAATATTTTCCGGTCTGACAAAAAAATGATACATGTATGATCCCTTCCGATTACGTTCACAAAGTGATGGAAAAAGCAGTCCGCCCTTCTCTGACGCCAACCTCGATCCTGCTGCCGTGAAGCATGATATATTCCTGTGCCAAAGCCATGCCGATGCCGCTCTGCCCACGGTCACCTTTGTAGAATCGTTCAAATATATGAGAAGCGTCCTCTTCGCTGATAGGAGTCCCGTCATTCTCAAAGACAAAACGAATTTTGCCTTCTTCAGGTTTCTCATCATAAATTCTGATTAGACTGTCCGCATATCTGAGGCCATTTGTCAGGATATTGGAAAAGGCGGAATACATCATTCTCTCATCACATTTTCGAAATGCCGGTTCTTTCAGATCAACAGATAATTCGATGTTTCTGTTAACCGCCTCCTGCATGACAGAAGAGATCGCATCATAGATAATCTCACGGACATCATTTTGCTCCAGGTCCGGGCTTACTGCCCCACTGTCCAGTCTGGAGATATCCAGGATGCTGCTGATCAGCCCGGACATCCGGTCCGCTTCCTTTTCAATGATCTCGCATCCTTTTTCCTGCTCCACGTAACCGTGCAGGATCCCATCCGCATTTCCTTTGATTGCCATGAGAGGAGTCTTCATTTCATGCGATGCATTGGCGAAGAAATTGTTCATTGCTTCATCTTTTTTATCCAGGGCGTGGATCGTGTTTCGGGAGATCGCGAACAATAGGAGAATAAACCCTGCCAAAGCACCAAACAGCACCAGCATGTTATTGCGGACCAGATTGGTATAGTAGCTGACATCGCAGCAGATCAGAATGTATTCCACCGGCTCCTCCGGCATGTAGGAACGAAAAGACGCCCTGATCGGCTGTGCCAGGATAAATGTATTGAAATCCGAGTATCTGGTTACCGTGTCTACCGAAAATCGTTCCGGATACTTTTTATAATAACGGGCCAGTTCCTCAT
The DNA here is from genome assembly GCA_017510065.1 of Parasporobacterium sp. Taxonomy (GTDB): domain Bacteria; phylum Bacillota; class Clostridia; order Lachnospirales; family Lachnospiraceae; genus RGIG5612. The sequence continues at coordinate 58,997 of JAFWOB010000081.1, read as the reverse complement.
CTGTTTCATCATAATACTTCAGATCGTCTGAACCGACAAAACATTCATAGACGCCAAAAAAAGACCGGCCGTCAAAGTACTGATCCCTTGCATACAGATAGGTGCGGAGAGACTGCTCCGCCCGGATATCAATATCCCGGTATTGAATGTACCAGATCAGTGCCAGCACGATCGCTATGATCAGAGAGATCAGGATAAGCATCCGTCTGATGATCTTCCGGTTTACGTATTTACTATGTGGCTGCTTCTGTGCTGTCTTCATATGGATCGTCACTGTTCGCTGATCCTTGTCAGCTTAAACCCGTATCCCCACACCGTCTGGATATAGACATCCGCTCCGGCGGCGGTCAGTTTTTTCCGAAGCCTGCGGTTTGTTTCATCCGCCACGCGGGATTCGATCTCACTGTTGATCCCCCAGATCTCATCCAGCAGCACCTCTTTTTGTACTGCCTCTTCAAAATGCTGCATCATGTAAGCCAGAAACCTCATCTCCGTCGGCGTCAGGGAGATGACTGCATGGTTCACGGTTACCTCGTGCTTTACCCGGCTGTACTTTACATTGCCGCAGGACAGGTCTTTTTCCTCTTCCCTTTTTTTTGCCGTGTTTTCATACCTGGACCGCCTCAGCAAGGCATTGATCTTGGCAGAAAGGATTAACGGCTTAAAAGGCTTTGTCAGATAATCATCGCTCCCCAATGCCAGTCCGTTATAATAATCCATGTCCGTATCCTTGGCAGTCAGCAGTATCACCGGCACATTGGAGATCTTCCGGATCTTCTGCAGGATCCCGATCCCATCGGTTCCCGGCATCATGATATCCAGGATCACCAGATCGCATTCCTGTTTCTCAAATGCTTCGAACAAAAGATCACCGTTCTCAAAGGTCCTGACCTCGTGACCTTCATTGGCCAGGAAAGAGCCCACTACTTCTCTGATATTCTCTTCATCGTCCGCATAATAAATAGCTGCCATAGGTTACAACTGTTCCTTTTCCTGTTTTGTTTTCAGCATAAACCGGATACTGATTGCCTCTTTCTCACAGACAGCCCGGCATTTTCCACAGCGGATGCATTCCGCAGTATTGATCTTCTTCGTGATTTTCACGTCCATCGGACATACCGTCTCACATTTCCCGCAGCGGATGCATCTGGATTCATCCATTCTGATCCCATACAGGGAGAATCTGTTAAACAACCCATAAAACGCCCCTAGTGGGCAGAAATACCGGCAAAATGGCCGTTCCGTCAGAATAGCTCCGACAATAATGATCGCCAGGATCGCTGCCTTAAGCCAGAACAAGCCTCCGACAAGCGACCTTAACTGCCCGTTCACCAGTACATGAAATACTCCGCCTTCCAGCGTACCCGCCGGACAGAAGTATTTGCAGAAAAAAGGCGTCCCCAGTCCGAAGCCGTCCACCAGAACTGCAGGAAGCAGAAAAACCAGCACCAGGATCACGTATTTCAGATATCTTCCCGTTTTGTCGATCCCGGAGGGTATTTTGAATTTCCTTCCGGGGATCTTATGCAGAAGATCCTGGATCAGTCCGAACGGACATAAAAAGCCACAGAGAAATCTCCCCAGCAGAACTCCGAACAGCATCAGGATCCCCAGTACATAGAAGGAGATCTGACGTCCGGTCCCTGACGCGACAGCCTGAAGAGCGCCGATGGGGCAAGAGCCAAGAGCACCGGGGCAGGAATAGCAGTTCAGCACCGGAACACAAAACAGCTTGGTCTTTCCGGTAAAGATCTTTCCTTTCATAAATCCTGCCGCATATCCGTTAAGTACAGCGGCGGCTGCCAGCTGGATCAGGAGGCGGATCCGGTTTTGTTTTTTAAGAGGCGTGGCCTTTACCCGATCCCGATGCATTCCAGACATATCTTCACCGCCTTAAAAAGGATCTCTCCCGGTTCCCCTCTTAAGATCCCGATCACCAGGAACAGGATGCCAAGGACAATGGCTGCTGCCCGCAGAATCATAATGGCAATCTGTTTTCTCTTCATCCGCATCTTTTATCCGACCTGTTCGAGCGCATGCTCCAGCGCCTGACCATACCGTTCGGCCAGATTGCCTGCACCGATCAGAAACTCTCCAACCACTTCGCCCTTGCTGTTGAAAAACACCGCAGTCGGCGTATACATCAGTTCATAATCCAGTTTTCGGAAATCTCCATCCCCGCTGATGAGTGTCACCAGCTCTATTCCGTTTTCATCCAGGATCTTTTTTGCCAGGTCCTGGCTGAAGCTTCCGTCTCCGCAATAAGTAATGAGCTGTACATTTTCCGGGAGCGATTCTGCATATTCCTTCAGTTCCGGCATTTCATCAACACAGAATCCGCAGAACGTAGTCCAGACATACATGATGGTAATGTCCTTTTTGGCCAGATCCTCCTGGGTGAAAACGCCTCCGTCCAGCGTCTGGGCGGTGAAAGAAGACAATGCATGAAACTGTGTATCTTCCGGTTCTGTATACTCCTCATCCTCGTAGGTATAAGAGAGGATCTTATCCAGTTCTTCCGTGACTTTCTGATATTCCACATCCAGTTTCTCTACCAGATACACCCAGTCTGCCCCCCGAAGTTCCTTGAACTCTTCCAGGGAATACTGTTCGTCCAGTCCGCTTTCCTGCATCCGGGCGAGGATCGCATTGTCCACCTCTTCCTCTGTATAGGAAATATCATACAGCTGTGCGATCCTGTCAAGCAAACCGATTTCCCTGCTGTACTCCGCAAGCAGCGCTTCCTGTGCGTCAAACTCCTCTGTTTCTCCCGGGAACCGGACAGCAGCCTGCTCCTTGGCCGTTCCTTCTTCTGCCCAAGCGATACTGCCTGTCATAAGAAGGCACAGCATTACAGCAACTAACCATTTTATTGTTCGTTTCATATCTTTCCTTTCTTCCTGCTCTGTTCAGTCTGAATACGTTGTCAGCAGAGCACGAACCTCTTCTTCGGAAGGCATCACTTTCAGAGCGCCTTTTCTTGTCGTGATGATGCTGGCAGCTGCATTGGCAAATAAAAGCATCTCCTTCAGCTGTTCAGGCGTAAACCGGAACAGTCCTTCAGGCCCGGATACGCCGGAGAATGCGTCACCTTTAAAATGTTCCAGAACATAATGAAGCACACACGCACCGAAGGTATCTCCGGCTCCGGTGGTCTCCACCGTATCCGGATTCAGTATTGCCGGGACAAAAACACGTTTTTTCCCGCAGACAGCCATGCTTCCATCCTTTCCCAGAGAAAGAAGGATCAGCTCGGTCCCATATTCAAACTGCAGTTTATCCAGGGCATGTTCAAAATCCAGCTCCCCGGTAAACCACTGGATCTCATTATCCGAGATCTTCAGGATATGGCAATGACGCAGACCGAAATCCACCTGTTCCCGGGCAGTCTCCAGACTGTCCCACAAAGGCTCCCGCAGATTCGGGTCAAAGGAGATCAGACACCCGGCCTTTTCTGCTGTCTCTACTGCCTTTTTCGTAGCTTTCCTGCATCCTTCATGGGTCATGGAAAGCGTCCCGAAATGGAAGATCCTCGCCTGATCGATGAGAGCCGGATCGATATCCTCCTCCGAAAGCATCATGTCAGCGCCTGGGTTTCGGTAAAAGGAAAACTCCCTGTCCCCGCCTTCCCTGGTGTGGACAAAAGCCAGTGTGGTATTGACCTTGTCATCTCTGGACAAGCCTTCGATGCCGATCCCGGCTTCTTTCAGAACTCCTTCCAGAAGATCGCCGAACATGTCCTTTCCGATCTTTCCGATAAAGCAGGTGCTGTGTCCCAGCTTGTTCAGCATTGCCAGTACATTGCAGGGGGCTCCTCCCGGATTCACCTCCAGCAGACGGTTTCCCTGCGGGCTGATACCGGATTCTGTAAAATCGATCAGTAATTCTCCAAGCGCTGTTACATCTGTTATTTTTGTCATCATGATCTTCTCCTGTCAGATCCCCCGGAAGGTGATCCTGACCTGTCTTTTTTCTTTGCTGCTTAGCAGAAACTCTTCATGGGTATTGCTTCCCCAGCTGTCATCTCCTCCGATCCCCATCTGAGCGCCGATGCGGACATAGGTATAATGTACCGGCGGAAGCTCAACGGGATGCAGCGCTTCTTCAATTTCATGGGGTGACCAGGGAAGGACACTGACTTCCTGACAATGACAGGTAAACATTAGTCCCCTTCCTTCATCATCCGTCACTTTCATCCAACGCACATCCGTATGACTGCCGCTTTCCTGGGGCAATAGATAATTGGCCAGGGAATCTTCAGCATCTGCCTTATGAATTCCCAGTTTTGCGCCGAGATTCCGGTCGGCATAGCAATCATTTGGTCCCTTGCCGTACCATTCCATATGATGATGGTCAGCATCCAGCTTAAACAGGACGCTGAACTCCGGCAGGTCGGGAAGGACGCCTTCTTTCGGGGGTTCATATTCCAGCACAGTATCCACACTGCCGTCTCCCCATACCGTATAGCGCAGTCGGCAGAAATGGGCAGGCGCAGTCGGCAGATAATAGGTATAAAGGATCTCTGCCCTTCCTGCTTCCTCTTTCACTTGCGGATTTTCCAGTCTGAAAAAGGCCTGTATATCAGCAGGATTTTTATGATCCAGATACAGACTGGCGGTTTTCCACTGGGCATAGCGAAATGCCATCATATTGCCCCGGTCATTGTCCGTAGGAGGTCTCCAGAAATTGGGCCGTACCTGGCCGGCTAACAGCTCCTTACCTTTATATCGATAGGAAACCAGCCCTCCGTACAGTTTGGAAAACAATGCTTCAAAATGTTCTCCCTGTACACCGATATTGTAATTGCCGTAAATCACCTTAACGGGTACCGGATTCTTATCTTCTGCAGGCACACCGCGGCGGAACACTTCCTGGGAAAAGGCGCTCTCAAAACCTTTTTCTGCCCAGACTACCTCCTGCCTCAACCGGAAAGATACGGTCACACAGTACTCCCCTGCTTCCTCTGGAATGGCAAATGGCAGCGGGAAGGTCTTTTGGGACAGGGGTGGAACGGAAACATTCAGTTCTTTCTCCGTCAGAAGCTTCCCTTCTTTTTCGAGACTGACCAGACATTGATACTGCTTAGCATCTGTAAACAGGTTTCTGTTGATCACTTCTATTTCCTGCTCTGTGATCTTTGCAGAAATCCCCTGGTAGCAGTATTTCACTTCCGTCAGTTTCGGTGTCGGGTTCCGGTTGCCGTCCACGATCCCGTCTCCGGAGAAATTACCGTCGTTGGGTCTGTCGCCCAGATCTCCGCCGTATGCAAAATATTCACGTCCGTAACGGTCTTTCCGCCGGATTGCCTGGTCGACATAATCCCAGATAAATCCGCCCTGGTACAGTTCCTCCTCTTCCGTCAGGTCCGTATATTTATATAATGCCCCGCAGGAATTGCCCATCGCATGCATATATTCACAGCAGATAAACGGCTTGTCCCGGTGCTCTTTCAAAAACTGTCTGATCCCTGCCACCGGTGTATACATCTGACTCTCCATATCACTGGTGTCCGGATAGGATCTGTCATGAAAGATCCCTTCATAATGCACCAGCCTGGATGGATCCAGCCGCTTGAACAACTGGCTCATTTCATGGATCACAGGACCTCCGAAGGACTCATTTCCGCAGGACCAGATCAGGATGCAGGGATGGTTTTTATCCCGCTGATACATGGAAGAAGCCCTGTCCAACAGCATGTCCAGATATTCCATATGGCTTCCGGGCACCGCATAGTCCCGGGGCTGAATTCCCCGTTCCACCACGTCCCAGCTGCCATGGGTCTCCATGTTGCATTCGTCGATCAGGTAAAATCCAAGTTCATCCGCAAGACTGTAGATCCGGGAAGAATTGGGATAGTGACACAAACGGATGGCGTTGATGTTGCTGCGTTTCATGGTATAAAGGTCTTTCAGCAGTTCTTCTTCTGAACAGACTCTTCCGTTGTCTATACTGAACTCATGCCGGTTGACCCCTTTAAAGACGAGGCGTTTCCCATTCAGCTTCATGACCGATCTGTCCATCTCAAAATGCCGGAACCCGATCTTCATTGCTGTATGTTCTTCCTCCTCACCATTGTCGTTCAGTACCGTAAGCTTCAGATCATACAGATTCGGCTCCTCCGCGCTCCAAAGCTTCGGCTGGTTTACAGATATCGTAAAACCATGCTCTTCTTTGGACAGGAGCCGCTTTTCCACGAGTTCGCCGTCTGAGGCTGAAAGCTGTGCTAGGACGTCTGCTTTTTCTCCCAGGAAAGACCATTCCGCCGAGAGCACCCCTGTCGAAAGATTCGCCGGATCCACGTCTGCCGTCGTTTTCAGATCCCATAAATGATGTTCCGGCACCGCATACAGATACACATCCCGGAAGATCCCGGAAAAGCGGAAGAAATCCTGGTCCTCCAGCCAGCTTCCCGAATACCATTTGTAGACTTGCACCGCAAGTACATTTTCCCCTTCGGCCAGGTAATCGGTCAGTTCAAATTCCGACGGCGTGAAGCTGTCGGAAGAAAAACCGATGTAGGTTCCATTCAGCCAGACACGGAAAGAACTTTCCACCCCCTGGAAGGAGAGGAAAACACGTTTCCCGGAAAAGGTCTCCGGCAGGACAAACCGTTTCACATAACTTGCAGTCGGATTGAACCGTTCGGGGATCTGCCCCGGATCGATCTGCTCATGACCATCCCAGGGATATTGGGTATTGACATACTGCGGAATGTCATATCCCTGCATCTGGATATGACCCGGCACATGAATCATCGCCCATCCGGAGCGGTCTGCATCAGGTCTTTCAAAACCTTCCGGAGCCTGAGCGAAATTCTGCGCATAATGAAACTCCCAGCTTCCGTTCAGATCCAGGCAGTAGCTGCTGATCTGCTCTGTATCACCCGGGGCATATACCATATGGTCAGAATGAGGATCGAGGCGGTTTTCCTTATAAAAGCGGGGATCCTTCAGTTTTTCAAAAAATGTATCCATATAACTCCTTAAAACGATTTCTTCAGCCACAGAAAACTGTGCGCCGGTATTTCAGGTTCCAACAGAGCCGTTTCCTTTCCTGACATCAGATCCAAAAACGCTCCGTCTTCGGAATAGTGGGCTGTTTTGCTTCGCTCGCTGAAATTGAAGAACCCTATGATCTTTTCCTTTTTATAATATCTTCCGATGGCAAGAAGTTCCGGCTCTTCTGTATCGATGGTCCACACCGTGGCATTTCCCATAAAAACGATTTCTCTGCTCCGGATCTTTTCCATGCGATCCAGTGCATCATAGATCCTTCCCTGAGGACTCAGGAGATCATGACGCAGATCCGCCTTTTCCCAGTCAAAGGCACCCCGGTGGACATATCTGGAATCATCTGCCTTTTTCGGATCATCTTCATAAGAATAATCATTTAACTGTCCGATCTCATCACCGCTGTAGATCACCGGAATCCCGGACAGCATAAACATAAAAGCATGGAGGGTCAGGTCCAGATTGACAGCTTTGTCGATCAGCGCTTCATTTTTATCCCGGATCCCTGTTTCCAGGCCGCACATGGAGGCAGTGGTCGCACACAGTCTGGCATCCTGCGACACCGGATCATCATTATACAGACGCCCCCTGCTGTCACTGTAGCCTGTCAATCCCCTGAAATAATCATTCAGGTATTTCTTATGGGAAACTTCTTCGAAGCCTTCCGTTTTCAATGTGTCATAATCAAGGCCCCAGCCGATGTCATCGTGGCATCGGAGATAATTGAGGAACACATAATCTTTCGGCAGGTCATTTACAATGTCCAGCTGTTTTTTCAGCAGCCTGGTATCCCGGGTGGCTACTGTATGCCATGTAGTCGCCATGGTGGTCACATTATACAGCATATGGCATTCCGGTTTTTCAACCGTTCCGAAATAAGGCACTACCTTCTGCGGCTCCATGACGACCTCTCCGAGAAGCAGCACGCCGGGGCAGACGATCTCACAGATCATGCGCATCAGCCTTACAATGGTATGTACTTTCGGAAGGTTCCTGCAGTTTGTTCCCAGTTCTTTCCAGATATAGGGAACTGCATCGATCCGCATGATATCGATCCCGCAGTTCGCAAGGAACAGGAAATTGTACATCATCTCATTGAAAACTCTGGGATTTTTGTAGTTCAGATCCCACTGGTACGGATAAAAAGTGGTCATGACATAATGATTCACCTCCGGGCACCAGGTGAAATTGCCGGGTGCCGTGGTGGGGAATACCTGGGGAACCGTCTTTTCATACTGAGCCGGAATATCAAAATGATCGAAGAAGAAATACCTGGACATGTACTCTCCTTCTCCTTTTCTGGCTCTGACCGCCCACTCATGATCCTCCGAGGTATGATTCATGACAAAATCCATGCAGAGATTAATCTTCTTCTCATGACATGCTTCTGTCAGTTCCTTCAAATCGTCGATCGTTCCCAGATCCGGCCGGACCTTCCGGAAATCAGAGACGGCATAGCCTCCGTCCGACCTTCCTTCCGGCGTATCCAGAAACGGCATCAGATGAATATAGTTGATATTGCTTTCCTGAAGGTAATCGATCCTGTCTTTTACCCCTTTGATCGTACCGGCAAAATTCTCGATATAGAGCATCATGCCCAGCATATCATTTCCTTTATACCAGTCAGGCATGCGCTCCCGTTCCCGGTCGGACGCTTTCAGTTTCAGATCTCTCTTTTCATACCAGTTTTTTAACTGATCCAGCAGTTCCGCCAGCATCGGTTCATTATCATACAGCTCCATATAGAGCCATTTGATCTCATCGATGTGTTTTTCCAGTCTTTCCTGATAAAGTTGTTCTTCATTCTTTTTTTCCATACTCTTTTCCCTTTTCACATAAAGATCCAGATCAGCACAAACGCTGCAAGCTCCAGTATGATCGCCGCCAGATGGCCGAACATGAACTTTTTGATGTGATCATTGTCCGAGGCAATATGTACCGCTCCGTTGGATGCGATATAATAACGGATCGGCACTTCCTGTCCAAGAGCAAAATTGCCCGCATACTTGGACTCTATGACTACTTCGCTGCGTCCTGTAGTTCCGTCAATCTCGTATTCCAGCGTGACATTGACGGCCTTCCGCTCATGTTTTCTCAGTTCCATGCGTTTTGTCACGTTTACTACAGTTGCCGTTGCCCGTTCTTTATAGTGTCTCACGATCCTGAAATACTGAAGGAATCTTGCAGCGCTGAAGATCATCGCCCACATTAGTAAAAATAAACCCAGATAATAAATCATGTCTGCTCCTGATAATCCAATAAGTAATATTCATACGCGTTGATAATCGTTGTATCTTTATAATGCTGTACCTGGGGGATCTTTGGGCCATAATTTCTGTGCATATGTCCGTGCAGCAGATAAGCTGGCCTGTACCGGTCCATCAGGTCCAGAAACGTCTTGAATCCCCTGTGGGATATATGTTCACTGTCTCCGATCCCCAATGCCGGGGCATGCGTCACCAGCACATCGAACCCTTTGTTTTTCCGCAGTTTGAACCCTGCTTTCCAGGCACGTATCGTCATCTGGGTATCCGTATACATATGTTCTCCCACATCTTTATAGCGGTAAGATCCTCCCAGTCCGAAAAAACGTATCCCCCGATAGACAAAGATGTCATCTTCAATGCAGATGCAGCCCTCCGGCGGCTTGGTATCAAAACGATCGTCATGGTTTCCATGAACATAGATCAAAGGACACCTTGCCATGGTTACCAGAAATTCCAGGTATTCCCGGCGAAGATCCCCGCAGGAGATGATCAGGTCTATCTCAGATAATCGTCCCGGCGTGTAGTAGTCATAATAGTATTTGGATTCCTGATCAGCCAGTACTAAGATCTTCATACAGGTTCTTCCGGATCCTTTCTGGCAGACTGTACGCCGATCACATCAACCAGCTTCTGAGTTTTTTCATCCAGCTGATCATAAGTCGGGATCGCTCCGATGATATTGTCTTCCAGCCAATCCATACGGATAATCTCTTCCATACTGATCGTCGCTTTGATATTATGCCATTTCACTTTTCCATTTTCATCGATCTGCGGATCATAAAACGGCCTGCATACTCCCATGCGGATCGCTTTCTGGATCAGTTCGCCCAGATATCTGATCCCCCTGGGAAGCTGGTCGGAGAACACGATCCCTACCACATCGGAAGACATGCCCCAATAATAGTTCAGGGATTTTGTGCTTTTGCTGTCCTGTTCATGGAAGCTCCCTTCCAGAATACTGCGGATAATCTGCTCATAATAAGCTCCCCAGTTCCAGACAGGTGCCACCAGTTCTGTGACAGAGTTATCCCTGATATACTGCAGACCAAACAGATTTCTCTCCCGTTCTCCGTTCTGGCTGCGGTTTCTGACGGAGATCAGGGAGATCCCCTTATCGATCAGTTCTTTCGCCTTTTCATTCAGCGAAGCATCATTTGCCCACTCCAGATAAACTTTCGCATGGGAATTGGACAGCTGAACTCCCCGGGCAAATGCATTGATCTCCGCAATGCTGCCGAAGACCGGATAGTTATTGATATAACCGATCATATCGTTGTCGCACATGGCACCAGCAATCGCTCCGGAGATGAATTTGGCTTCATACATTCTCGGATAATACATTCGCACAGCCTTGTGGGAAACATTCAGGGAGCAGTTCAGGATATCCACCTGGGGATGATCGATCGCCGTCTTCAGACAGGCATTCATCATTTCTGCTGCCGTAGCAAAGATCACATTGACCTTGTCCTTTTCAATGGCTTCCCGCATAGTCTGCTCAGCTTCTTCTTCCGTCGTACAGACTGCCGTCATGGATTCCATCTGGTTCTGGATCCTCATATGAGCTTCCAGCCTGCCTTTTTCGTGGCCTGCTGTCCAGGCGGAATCTTCCGGCCTGCGGCCGTACAGGAACAGGGCTTTCACTGTAGGTTTGCTCCAGGGAATGATCGGGATGATCGGAATGATCTTCGATAAAAGCCCCTGAGAATCGTCATGTTCCGGATCTTCAATGATATCGATGGGCTGCTCTTCCTGGATCAGGGCAATCTCCGGCCATGCTTTTGAAAGGATCCCCTTGATCTCTGTCTGGCTTCTGGCACGCAGGGAATCATATCCATAGATCGTCATATACAGCAGCATCGCATCTGCGGCTGTAATGTCCAGTTTATCTCCACCCAGTTCCAGGAATGCTTTCTCAAAATAATAATAGTCGGTCCGAAGTTTCTTGATGATATCTTCGTTCCAGCCTTCTTTCGTTTCCCGCCCCAGCAGCTGAAGAAACTTTTTGTAAGACCCTCTTTTCGTAAACTCGATAAAATTGACTTTGGAGATCTGATAGAAATCCACAAATTCATAATACAGTTCCGCTTCTTCGCTGCCATCCCTGTCAGGAAGGATCCTGGTCACATAACCTGGGATGCTGACAGCATCAAAAAACTTCAGGACACTGACCCTTTTATTGCCTTCTTCGATATAGAACCGGTTCTTATACTCATAGGCCTTGACAGGGTCCCTGATCCCCTCCTGAAGATGGCTGCTGCAAAGACTCTTCCATTTGGAAGCGAATTCGGAATTTTCTTCCGCGACAGGCATGAAATTGGAAGCAAAGGAAGAGGTTCGGCCGGTAGATTTAGTCCCGACGATATATTTCACCGGGATCTGGACCAGTCCCAGATCCACGCCTGAAACCAGTCTGTCAACAGAAAGCATGTCATCCAGGGCCGGAAGATACGGCTTTTCCGACCTGGCGGCTGCTTCCCGCAGTTGTTTTTGTCCTGCCTTTAACGCAAGGCTGTAATAATCTCTGTCCATATTGTATAAACAAACCGCTCCGGCGTTGGCCGGAGCGGTAGGTAAAAACTGATATTCAACGAATGCCGGCTATAAAGACATTTTACCTAGAAATTGTATTCTTTGCAATGTGCTTCATGCCTGTCAACAGATTCCTGGTCATACCAGATCAGGTTATTGCCGGTTTCTTTGTCAAACAGCTGGATCAGTCTCGGCTGTACGGTGAATTTGAGTTTTGCACCGATGGAGACATCTTCGTTAAGATCCATGGTCTGAAGGACCATCACAACGTCGTCGCCGCCGCAGTTTACATGCAGGTCCACTTCACTTCCGAGCATCTCGGATACTTCTACTTCGCCTTCCAGTTCTCCGCTTCCTACCTGTACATACTGCGGACGGATACCGGCGATGATATCGCACGGTTTCTGACCATTCAGAGCCAGGGCTTTCTGCTGGAACTCGCTGAGTTCGAACACTGCGCCTTTGATATTGGCATAGTATTTGCCGTCCTTCAGCTCCAGTTTGCTGCCGTCAAAGAAGTTCATGACCGGCATTCCGATAAATCCTGCAACAAACAGGTTCACCGGACGGTCGAACAGATCCTGCGGAGTACCGATCTGATTGACATAACCGTCTTTCATGATCACGATACGATCACCCAGGGTCATAGCTTCCGTCTGATCATGGGTCACATACATGAATGTGGTATCGATCTTCTTACGGAGCTTGATGATCTCAGCTCTCATCTGGTTACGCAGCTTGGCATCCAGATTGGAAAGAGGCTCATCCATGAGAAATACCTTAGGATCACGGACCATGGCACGTCCAATGGCCACACGCTGTCTCTGACCGCCGGAAAGAGCTTTCGGCTTACGGTCAAGATACTGAGTGATGTCAAGGATCTCAGCAACTTCCTTCACTTTCTTGTCAATGTCTGCTCTAGGGGTTTTCTTCAGCTTCAATGCGAATGCCATGTTGTCATAGACACTCATGTGCGGATACAGCGCATAGTTCTGGAAAACCATGGCAATATCCCTGTCCTTCGGTGCAATGTCATTCATAAGCTTGCCATCAATATACAGCTCTCCGTCCGTAATGTCCTCCAGGCCTGCAACCATACGCAGGGATGTGGATTTACCGCATCCGGAAGGACCAACCAGTACAATAAACTCTTTGTCTTTGATCTCAAGATTGAAGTTATGTACGGATGTGATGTTGTTGTCATACACCTTCAACAAGTTTCTGATGCTAACCTCAGCCATTTATCATGATTCCAGTGTCCCAGCTACCGCTAACGAACACCTCACAGAACCGGGAGTCTGACCCGGAACGCTTTACGACAGGTCTCCACACTGCCGCACCCTGAATCATAAGGGATCTTCTCCTTTTCTTTATGTACACCGCCCATTGAGTGGAGTGGAACGATGCCATAGATTTAGATATTCTGATTCTATCAAACACGCACCACTATCGAATATGGTGATTTGTTTCTTTAATTAGTTAATTTGTTGTATGTTGTGTATAATGACGATTAAATGTCAAAAATATTCTGCGTTTTCTGTGAAATATTAACACAATTCAGGATTTGCAGAAAAAGTAGTCTTTGATTACATTCCGTCCATTTTCTTTAGTTCATCCATGGAATCTTCGTCATCATCCGAGAGTTTGAATTCCGCATCCGCAGATTGCGCTGCACTTCCGGCAGCAGGCTTTTTCTCCTGAAAAGGTTTAAACAGCGGCAGCAAGAGTTTTGCACCCAGCAATGCGATGGCGCCGAACCCGAAGAAGAACCAGCAGAACGCCCATAAAGGAAGCATATCCAGGAACCCGTATGTCAAAAAGGCGGCACCGGTTTCGACTCCTATCAACAGGATCATCCTGAGAGGTTTCTTAAAAGCAAAATAAATCGTGTTGACGTACAGTTCTCTGATTGTTCCGTTGAAGGATGCCATCACCGGATAAAGATAGCTGTAAATGATAACAGCTGCTGCGACTACAATATAGATACCGACCAGAAACACAGAGAAAACACCGCCTGCCCAACTGCTGAAGCGAATGTCAAAGTACGCTAATGCAATAATCGCCAGAGCGATCAGCCAGGTAAGGATCCCCTGCTTCAGGTTCATTTTGAACCCTTTCCAGAAAGTTTTGAACGGATTTAAGGCACTATTCCTGTATAGGGTTTCCAGCATCACGTAGTAAAGGGCAGCGATCGAAGGCCCTATGGTAACGACGGGAATGCAGAACACCAGAAACATAAGATTGGCGCCGACGATGATCGCAATCCTGGTCATCAGCTTTCCGAAAAAGCTGTCATTGCTTAAAAACCCGGAAACGAAACGGTTCAACTTTTCTCCTCCTGCGCAGACGGACTGTTCAGTATATAGTCCAGGAATTTTTCCGTTGCTTCTATATTGTGTGAATTAATTCCCAGCCCCAGGGCACAGGTTTTGCCGTAGATATGATATTCTGTCATGAGAATACTGTCTGTCACATCGATCCCCACCGGATAGGATACCGGATTGCCCTCTTCATCCTCTGTTTCATAATACAGGAACCGGTCTTCGTATTTAGCCTTGATTGGCGCAGCTTCTTCGCTGTCCAGATCCATCAGACGTCCGGTCTGTCCCAACGCTGTCAGAGAATTGCTTTCCATCGTGATCGCGTCCAGGGTTCCCGCTTCCGACAATACGATGAACGATTCAAAATACGTGTTTCCTGTCGTATTCAGTGTAAAGTCAAAATAGATCTGGTTATTAAATGCAACGGATTTTTCCTTCAGATCGAAATCTGTCTGTTCCAGATATTCTTTATACAGTCTGGAACCGGTACCGACGTCCTCCATGGTGTTCGCCAGGATCAGGTAGAACCAATATTCCGAATGGGCACTGCTGAGGCGGGTCAGAAAATAGATTCCTGCCACAATGAGTGCCAGGAATCCGACGATCCACAGCTTATAATAATCCCAGATATACAGAAGCTTATCCTGGATCCCCTGGATCTCTTTTATTTTCTTTTTTTCTTTTTTCAGAAAACCGGAACCCAACCCGGACCTCCTCAAGGATGTCTTTTCTGTTCAAAAATACGCCGGAATGCCTGCATCAGACTTTTCGGAAAGACAGCTGCATAGCCAGATAATTACCCATGAGCCATGGAAGTGTGATCCCTCCGTTCATAAGCGCTGCGCCGCTGTATACTCTTCCTTCTTTTTGAAGGAACTCTTTCAACTGGCTTCCACCCGGGAAATCAGGTATCGTAAACACTTTCTCATCAATATCAGTCCGCACATCCATACGGTAATCCACTTCCGGATCCAAGCCTTTCATCTTGATATGGATCAGCCGGGCATTGGGCTGTGTCACAGTGATGACAACACTCAAAAGAGCTTCACTCCTGTCTTCAGATACCTGCTCCCAGGCTTCGAAATACTGCTCCCCGATATTGGTCAATCTGTAATACAGACCGTTCTGGATCACATCATAATGTTCCTTGAAATACAGGATCTGGCTTCTGATCTCTTTCTTCTCTTCTTCGGTCAGTTTTGCAGGATCCAGCTCATAGCCAAAAGTACCGTGCATAGCCACAACAGCTCTTGTATTGACCGGAGTGATACGACCGGTCTGATGATTCGGCGATGCACTGACATGAGCGCCGATGGTGCTGACCGGATATCCGAAGGAGGTCCCATGCTGGATCGCGATCCTCGGGATCGCATCGGTATCATCGGAACACCAGATCTGCGGATAATAATACATCATTGCCGCATCGAACCGTCCGCCGCCGCCGGAACAGCCTTCAAAAAGGATATCCGGGAACGTCCCTGTAAAGCGCTCCAGAAGATCATAGATTCCCAGGATATGCCTGTGGGCAATCTCCCCCTGTCGGTCAACAGGAAACTGCTCGTTATAGACATCCGCCACATTGCGGTTTACATCCCATTTGACATATTCGATATTAGCACTTTTCAGCACTTTGGAAATACTGTCAAAAACATAATCCCTGACTTCCGGTTTTGACATATTAAGAACCAGCTGATTTCTGCCTCTGCACGGACCTCTTCCCGGGATATTCAATGCCCAGTCCGGATGCGCACGATACAGATCCGAATCTTCATTTACCATTTCGGGCTCGATCCAGATACCGAACTTCAGTCCCATAGCATTGATATCATCCACCAGTTTCGGCAGGCCGCAGCGGATCTTCGCTTCGTTCACAAACCAGTCGCCAAGTCCGGAATTATCATCATTGCGGACGCCGAACCAGCCATCATCCAGGACAAAGAGTTCCACGCCCAGTTCCTTCGCTCCGGCTGCCATTTTCAGAAGGCTCTGATCATCAAAGGAGAAATAAGATCCTTCCCAGCTGTTCAGCAGTACCGGCCTTCTTGCAAAGTTATATTTGCTGCGGCAGATATTGTGCCGGATGATCCTGTGATACTGATGGGACAGTTCAGTAAAACCATGGGCGGAAAAACTCAGGATCACTTCCGGTGTATCAAAAGCTTCTCCCTGCTCCAGTTTCCAGCGGAACGACTCAGGTTCGATTCCCATGACAATACGGGTGGAATCAAACTGGTCTTTCTCTGTTTCCGCCCGGAAATTGCCTGAATAGACCAGCATAAATCCATAGCAGTTTCCGTAATCTTCGTTTGCGCCTTTTTCGCAGATGATCACAAACGGATTGTGCTGATGACTGCTCTGTCCTCTTCTGGAACGGATCGATGTCACGTTATGCACGATAGGTGTTCTTTCCATAACTCTTTCCATGGCATGACGGCCATGAAAGCTGAGAAGATCAAAGTCTCCATAGGAAAAATCCAGTGACATGGAACCGGCTTTCGTGATCATAACAGTTCCGGCTGTACGATTGATGATGCGGGCAGCCCGTGTGATCACGTCCTTTTCCGGAAAGACCCCGTAAAGAAGTTCCAACGAAAGGCCTGTTGCCGGATCTGAAAGCATGATCACAAGCGTTTCCGCCTCCTCTCCGTTCTCGAATACGGCAGGCTGTCCGGGAATTGTATATTTCCCTTTTCTTACTTCAAAGGAATCATAATGAAATTCCGCCGCAAAACTGCCGTCCGGATTGATCACTCCGATACTGCTGATCCTGAAGTCACAAAGACCGCAGCCGGTATACTCCTGCGGGATCACATCCAGAGAATACCCGCGTACAGGATAGGCACAGTTCGGATTGGCAGAAAAGCTCCTGTCATAATCAATATGCATGTAACTCATATCGCTGCCGTTCACTCTGCTGCCATAATAAAGATGCCTCAGAAACCCTCTGTCATCCACCTGCATCTGATAGGCAGAATGAGCCGTTTCCAGTGTAAAAATCTTTTTTTCTGCATTTATAGTAATACCCATTGTCTTTACTCCTGTAAAATAATACTCTCATCTGCCGATAATAAAACCAGTCCATTATCAGCAGATGACAGTACAACTGGGGCCGAAGGATCAGCCCCAGTTATGATCATTGTCAGATCTGTTTTCCGTGAACGCCATCTTACAGTTTTCCGCCGGAAGTTGCAATACCAGCAACGAACTGTTTCTGGAAGATCACATAAATGACGACCATCGGAATAACTGCCAGAACGGCTCCGGCCATCATGGTCGGATAGTCACTGGAGAACTGTCCCTGCATCTTGGCAAGAGCAGCAGACAGGGTCGTTTTGGTGATCGTCGGGCAGACGATCATCGGCCACATCAGGTCCTTGAATGCAAATACCGCTGTGAAGATCCCCAAAGATACCATGGATGACCTGGTCAGAGGCATCATGATACGCAGGAACTTCTGCCCGGTATTGCATCCGTCAATTCCGGCGGCTTCCTCCAGATCCATAGGAAGTCCCTGATAACCGGTCTTCAGCAGATAGGTACCAAATGCTGTAACAATTCCGGGGAACAGAAGACCGAACATGGTATCAACTGCACCCAGTTTGGAGATCATGACATACTGCGGAATAATAAAGATCTGTGCGGGAACCATCATCTGGATCAGGACCAGGGTGAAGAGGAACTTCTTGCCCGGGAACCTCAGACGTCCGAAAGCATAGCCAGCCATAGTAGCTGTCAGGCATGCACAGACAACACGCAGTACGATGAGCACCAGGGTGTTGATATACAGAAGCAGGAAGTTATAGGATTTCCACACCGTTGCAAAGTTTTCCCAGTGCAGACCTGACTGCGGGAAAAGATAGAACGGATTGATGGAGATCGCCTCCTGATTGGTCTTCAGTGCCGTGATAATCATCCATAAGAAGGGAACGATCATAATGATGGAGAAAATGATCAGGATCACATGGATGACGATGCGTGTAACACGCTGTTTTGTTCTTACGCTTTCCATTGAATCCGCTCCTTCCTAGTTATAGAACACCATCTTCTTCTCCAAACGCTGAAGAATGAAGGTAATGATCAGGATGAATATCAGCAGGATGACAACGATAGTCGCACCCATACCTTTATTGTTCTTGGTAAAGGCAAAATCATAGAAGATGTATACCATTGACTGGGTCTTCTGCAGCGCCTGGCTGGTCTTGTCCAGAACCATGAACATCAGGTCGAATACCGTCAGAGCGCCGATGATACGGGTCTGTACGATAAAGAATGTGGTTGGGGACAGAAGCGGTACCGTGATATTGAAGAACTGGCGGATACCGCCGGCACCATCGATCTGGGCTGCTTCATAGTAATCCCCGGGAATTTCCTGAAGTCCGGAAATGAACAGGACGATATTATAACCAAGCACGGACCAGACACCGATGATACCAATCGAGATCCAGGTAATATTCGGATTATTGACCCATGCAACATTTGTACCAAGGAGATTGTTGATCAGACCGAAATTCTGATTGTAGAGCCATTTCCATACCATGGCTACAGCTGCAGGAGCGCAGACCATCGGCAGGAAAAAGATGGTTCTGTAGATTGAACGGCCAATCATCTTGCGGTTCAGAAAAACAGCCAGAACAAGAGCGATCACGATCGAGAAAGGAACTTCAATAATGGCATACTTCACGGTATTCAGCAAAGCCTGCCAGGTGGTGGAATCCTGAAAAGCTGTCAGATAGTTCTGGAATCCGACGAACTGGGATCCGGTAAGTCCTTTTGTTCTGTGCAATGATTCGATGATCGTACTGACGATTGGGTAAAAGTTCAGGATGATCAGACCGATCATGGTCGGAGCCACGAAGAACCATCCCCATCTCGCCTCGCTTCTCATCGCCGCAGATTTCTTTTTCTTTTTAACATTTCCCATAATAGTCTCCCTCTGATAGCAGGACAGGCAGCATGGTCATGCTGCCGCCTGTCCTGCGGAAACTTTTTACTGCCTGCCACATCATACGGTTTCCGCCGTACCGGGCAGGATCACCTTTACAGGATCATTTTACCATTCCTGTGCGATAGCATCCTCAATGATCGCCTGTGCATGATCACATGCAGCTGCCATAGTATCCGGATTGGTCGGATCCAGCCATGCATCCAGGAATCCACCCTGCTGCTGAAGAGCATCTTCCCAGACAGGGGTGTTCTGTGTGTATGGTCTGAAGTACAGTTTTCCAACTTCTTCAATCTTGGTGAATGCAGAAACATCCATTCCTTCGAAAGCGCTTGCGAAAGCATCGGAGATACCCGGCATACCTGCCATGGTAACACCAAGTTCAGCCTGTTTTTTCTGTCCTTCTTCGGAGCAGAACCATGCGATCAGATCATAGCAGGCCTGCGGATCTTTTACATTGTAAGCTGCTGCCCAGCCAAGGCCGTTATAGCAGGATACTCTTTCGCCTTCATCTTCCTGGCCGTTGCCGTTGGCATCACTGTAAGGAAGCATTACCCACTTGAAATCTGCGGAATTATCTGCAGAATAGAAGTTGTTGATCATCCAGGATCCCTGGGAGATCATAGCTGCGGTTCCAGAGATGAACTGCTGATCTGTTCCGGATTCAGACAGGGAAGTCTGCGGAACAGCGTATTCCAGGATCTGACGCATCTGCTCCATACCGGCTTTTGCTTCGTCGCTGCCGATGGTAGTGCCCTTGTGATCATCGGTGATGATATGTCCGCCATAGCCTTCCACCAGGTTGTACCAGCCGTCCTGGTTGTTGGAGGTATTCATGGCATAACCGTATACCTTGCCGCCGGATGCTTCGGTGATAGCCTTGGTAGCTGCTGCTACATCGCCCCAGTTCCAATCATCGGTCGGAACATCTACGCCATACTCGTTGAAGATTGCTTCATTGTAAAGAAGAGCGATGGTGTCATGATCCTTCGGGATCGCGAACTGGCTTCCATCCATGCTGTACAGCTCTGTGATGCCCGGATAGTATACAGACAGATCCATGTTCTCATCAGCTGCAATATACTCATCCAGGTTCAGGAGCAGTCCTTCTTCCATATACATAGAAGCTGTGTTGGAATGCATCCAGAATACGTCCGGCATAGTACCGCCCTGAGCACCTGCTGCAAGCAGTGTCCAGTACTCATCCCAACCGATGACGTTGATGTTGACCTTAACACCTGATGTTGCAGTCCATTCGTCAGCGATCTGCTGAAGACCTGCCAGCTGGTTATTATCCCAGATGTTAACGTTGATCTCTGTTACATCATATGCACTTGCCGGCATAGCGGAAAAGCCCAGCACCAGGGTCGCGCAAAGAATAACAGCAATGATTTTTTTGATTTTCATTTTCATTCCTCCCGTATATAGTTTTATAACAATATTACGTTTAAATTTTACTTGGTTTTTATTCGATGCAATATGGATAAATGTTGTTTTATGCCAGCATAATGTTTACTGTTTTTGTAACTTGTCAACAACAAGATGCCAAATCTCGAATCTGTTTTTTGTACATTTATACCATAGATTGTTACTGGAGTATGTGCAAATGTCACTATCTACAGATTATGGATCCCGGCGTATTTCCCCTTCAGATCCGTTTTCATGAGTTCCGGGGATTTCTCACGGAACAGGCTGGGACTGCATCCGTATTTTTGTTTGAACGCTTTGGAAAACGTCAGGGGATCTGTATACCCTACTACAGCTGCCACAGCACGTACCGCCATACCGGTTTCCTGGATCAGCTCTGCCGCTTTTTCCAGGCGGAAATCGATCAGATACTGCTGAGGCGATACCCCCATGCGTTTTTTAAAGATAATCGACAGATAGCTCCGGTTGATCCCGATCTTATTGGCGATACTTGAGACACGAACGGGATGTCCATAATTGGCAATGATCTCTTTCACGGCCAGTTCCACATATGCTTCCTCACTGAAATGCTCTTTCTTTTCCGGCACATCCGCATAGGCAATGACATCCGCAAGCAGCAGTTCCAGAAAGGCCCCCCTTCTGAGATAATCCGCAAAAGTAAGTTCTCTGTGATCCAGCATTTGACTGATATAGCCTGCCGGGATCCCGGCATCACCAACATCTATAACATCTTGCTGTGTGGAAAAGCCCATCCGTTCGATCAGGTTTTCACACGGGTATCCATGGAATCCGATCCATGCATACATCCATGGATCTTTACGATCTGCCTGATAGATCGTTTCCACTCCCGGGCGCAGAAGAAACGCCTGGTTTTTTCCGATCTCATAGTATTTTCCTTCGACCTGCAGAGTTCCTTTTCCTTCCACAACAAAATGAATAACATAGTTCTCTCTGATATACGGTCCGAATGCATATCCGGGAGTACACCGTTCCATTCCGCAGTAATCCAGACGGATCATTTTACTGTTTTCCATGAAACGGGTTTCTTCCAGATCCTCAAGACATCTATAGTCACTGCTCTCCGTATAGCCGACTGTATTTCGCTTCTCCTGTTCGTTATCCATTCGCTTTTCCTCACTATGAAAACATAGGCGTTGATAAATACCGTTCCCCCGAATCAGGAAGCAGAGCCACAATGATCTTTCCTTTGTTTTCCGGCCGATTAGCCAGCTGCTCAGCAGCATGAAAGACAGCACCCGAGGAGATGCCGACCAGAAGTCCATCCTCGGCAAGCTTTTTCCCGGCTGCAAATGCATCCTCATCTGTGACAGCGACGATCTCATCCAAAAGGTCTGTATCCAGTATTTCCGGTACAAATCCCGCTCCGATCCCCTGGATCTGATGACTTCCCGAAACGCCTTTGGAAAGCATGGGGGATCCTGCGGGCTCTACTGCCACAACTTTCACGGCAGGATTACGGTTTTTCAGATAAGCGCCTGTTCCTGTAATGGTACCGCCTGTCCCCACACTAGCCACAAAGATATCTGTTCTTCCCTCCGTGTCGTTCCAGATCTCCGGCCCTGTCGTTTCAAAATGTGC
This sequence comes from Parasporobacterium sp., assembly GCA_017510065.1. Lineage (GTDB taxonomy): Bacteria > Bacillota > Clostridia > Lachnospirales > Lachnospiraceae > RGIG5612. The sequence continues at coordinate 36,901 of JAFWOB010000081.1, read as the reverse complement.
CCGGACATTGGCCGGATTGGTAAACTGTCCCGGTACAAAGCTTCCCGGGATCGAATCATGTAATTCCTGTGCTTTTTCAATTGCCCCGGTCATCCCTTTCGTCCCATCCGTCAGAACGATCTCCGCCCCATAAGCCTTCAGCAGATTTCTTCGCTCCACGCTCATGGTTTCCGGCATAGTCAGGATTACCCGGTATCCTCTCTCCGCTGCCACTGCCGCCAGACCGATCCCGGTGTTGCCGCTGGTGGGTTCTATGATCACAGCACCTGGCTTCAGGATCCCTTTCTGCTCTGCATCTTCGATCATCGTCTTTGCCACTCTGTCCTTGGAAGAGCCCGCCGGATTGAAGCATTCCAGTTTCGCGTAGATCTTCGTTCCAGGCAGTATGCCCTTCGCTTTTCCGGAAAGATCCAGAAGCGGCGTCCTTCCGATCAGTTCTGCAATAGACTTATACACTCTCATAGCATTAATAAACTCCTGTCATTTTGTTTTTAATTATGTGATTATGTTATCACTTTTCAAAATCTGCCGCAATCTCATCTTCCTCTATAATGCGGAATCCGTTTTCGCGCAGAAGGGCGGCAGTGATCCCCGGTCCGTCCGTCAGAGTCTGTGTAAATGTTCCGTCATAATGCTGCTTCTTACCGCAGCTGGGGCTTCGCGCCTTAAAGATCACAAGTTCCGGCTGTTCCTTCAGCGCGATGGCCAGGCACTCCTTCGCGCCAGCCCGGAACTGTCTGTCAACAGAAACCCCTTCCTGATTGATAACGATCCCCTGACGGATCTCTGAAGGAACTCTCGGAGTGGGCAGTCCGCCCATAACCTCCGGACAGACAGGGATCACGTCATGCCCCTGCACAAATGCCAAAACATTCTCATTATAGTTGTTTTCTCCGTTATACTTGCAGTTTTCCCCCAGCAGGCAGGCACTGACCATGATCTTCATCTTTATCCTCCTCACTTTTAAAGGATTATATCACGATTCTCTTTATTTGTTCCCGGCAGAACAGCTTTCTCTGAAGAAGTGCGCTTTTTGGAATTTCATGCAAAATGTGAGAAAACGGTTTTTCGCATGAGTTTTCGGGCGAAGTTTTCATGCGAAAATTCAATTTTGAAATTTTCACACTAGTTTTTTGACTGATTTTTCATGCGAAATCTGAGTTTTTTTATTTTTGCATGAAAATGGCACTTAATTTATCATGCGAAATCAGCATTTTTAAAATCCCGCATGATAAAGGCACTCAATCCATTATGTGAAATTGACATTTTTATAATTTCGCATGAAAATCCATGACCGGACACCAGACTGCAGCAGCATCACGCAATCTCGCAAAAAGAAAAAACGACCCGCAGCCTGAAATTTCACCCGGCTGCGGGTCGTGATTTCCTAAAACAAGCAATAATTCAGTTCAGTCAGCATGCTCTTACAGGTCGGCCATGACCAGATTCTGCTCCTTTGGTACATTCGGCATTTTGATCGCCGCCTGTGCAGCTGCCAGTCTTGCGATCGGTACACGGAACGGTGAACAGGATACATAGTCCAGTCCCAGTTCATGACAGATTTCCACAGAAGTCGGATCACCACCGTGCTCACCGCAGATACCGTAATGCATCTTCGGATTAACCGGTTTGCTGAGTTTCAGAGTCAGGCTCATCAGTCTTCCGACACCGTCTCTGTCAAGTCTTGCAAACGGATCATTCTCCAGGATCTTGTGATCGTAGTATGCACCAAGGAACTTGGTAGCGTCGTCACGGCTGAAACCGAAGCACATCTGGGTAAGGTCGTTCGTACCGAAGCAGAAGAAGTCAGCGGTCGGAGCGATCTCGTCGGCCACGATCGCGGCTCTCGGGATCTCGATCATGGTACCAACTTCATAATCGATCTTGATACCGGCTGCGGCGATCTCAGCATCTGCTGTATCTACAACAACTTTTCTTACGAAGTTGTATTCCTTGGAGTCGCAGGTCAGCGGGATCATGATCTCCGGAACAACGGCATTGGCAGGATCTTTGCGTGTAACGTTGATCGCGGCACGGATCACAGCCTGTGTCTGCATCTTGGCAATCTCAGGGTAAGTGACTGCCAGACGGCATCCACGATGTCCCATCATCGGGTTGAATTCCTTCAGGGATTCGATCACAGCCTTTACCTGCTCAACTGTCTTGCCCTGGGATTTCGCCAGCAATTCGATATCTGCTTCTTCTGTCGGAACAAACTCATGAAGCGGCGGATCCAGGAAACGGATCGTGACCGGAAGGCCTGCCATTGCCTCAAAGATTGCTTCAAAGTCAGCCTGCTGATATGGAAGTACCTTATCCAGAGCTTTTTCGCGTTCTTCCTTGGTATCTGCACAGATCATCTCGCGGAAAGCAGCAATTCTGTCTGCTTCAAAGAACATGTGCTCGGTACGGCACAGGCCGATGCCTTCTGCGCCAAGTTCTCTTGCTCTCTTTGCATCGTCCGGAGTATCCGCGTTGGTACGTACTTTCAGCTTACGGAAGCTGTCTGCCCAGCTCATAATGCGTCCGAATTCGCCGGCGATCGTAGCGTCTGTGGTAGGAATCTTTCCACCGTAAATGTTACCGGTGGAGCCGTCGATGGAGATCACATCTCCTTCATGGAAAGTCCTGCCGGCCAGGGTGAATTCCTTGGCTTCTTCATCCATGACGATATCACCGCATCCGGATACGCAGCATTTGCCCATACCTCTGGCAACAACGGCTGCATGAGAAGTCATACCGCCTCTGACGGTCAGGATGCCTTCTGCTGCTTTCATACCGGTGATATCTTCCGGAGAAGTCTCCAGTCTTACCAGTACGACTTTCTCGCCTCTTTCAGCCCATGCTGCAGCGTCCTCAGCAGTAAATACCACTTTGCCGCAGGCTGCTCCCGGAGAAGCGCCGAGACCTCTGCCGATGGCTTCTGCCTTCTTAAGGGAAGCGGCGTCGAACTGCGGATGAAGCAGGGTATCCAGGTTACGCGGATCGATCATGAGGACAGCTTCTTCTTCCGTCTTCATGCCTTCATCAACCAGATCGCATGCGATCTTAAGGGCTGCCTGAGCGGTACGTTTGCCGTTACGGCACTGAAGCATGTAGAGTTTGCCGTTCTCAACGGTAAATTCCATATCCTGCATATCATGATAATGTTTTTCAAGGAGATCACATACGCTGATAAATTCCGCATAAGCTTCCGGGAAATGCTCAGCCATCTGCGCGATCGGCATCGGAGTTCTGACACCGGCTACCACGTCTTCGCCCTGGGCATTGATCAGGAACTCACCCATGAGCTTCTTCTCGCCTGTTGCGGGATCTCTTGTAAAGGCAACGCCTGTTCCGGAATTGTTGTTCAGATTACCGAATACCATAGGCATAACATTGACAGCAGTACCCCAGGAATACGGGATATCGTTGTCACGTCTGTAAACGTTGGCACGCGGGTTGTCCCAGGAACGGAACACAGCTCTTACAGCTTCATAAAGCTGAACTTTCGGATCTGAAGGGAAGTCACTGCCGATCTGTTTCTTATATTCTGCCTTGAACTGTTCTGCCAGTTCCTTAAGATCCTGTGCAGAAAGATCTACGTCAAAAACTACACCTTTCTGTTCTTTCATCCGGTCGATCAGCTGCTCGAAGTATTTCTTGCCTACTTCCATGACTACATCTGAGAACATCTGGATAAAACGGCGATAGGAGTCGTAAACAAAACGCTCAAAATTCGGATCCGGATTACCTTTGATCATCGATGCGACAACATCGTCATTAAGACCAAGGTTCAGGATCGTATCCATCATACCAGGCATGGATGCCCTGGCGCCGGAACGGACGGAAACAAGCAGCGGATTAACAGGATCCCCAAACTTCTTGCCGTTGATCTCCTCCATTTTCTCCACATATTCCATTATCTCAGCCATGATACCGTCATTGATGGTACGGCCGTCATCGTAATACTGAGTACAAGCTTCCGTTGTGATCGTGAATCCCTGAGGAACCGGAAGTCCGATGTTGGTCATCTCAGCAAGGTTAGCACCCTTGCCGCCCAGTAATTCGCGCATGGTGGCATTTCCTTCTGAAAACAGGTAACAATACTTCTTTGCCATTTGCAATTCTCCCTTCAAAATCTATATCTGTTAGTTTCTCTTAAACACCATGATGCAGTATATCACATTCCAATACAAAACAATCATTAAAGTTATCTGAAAATAGAACAAAAAATTGTACATTTTTACCCTGTACGAAGTTTGTACACACGCCTGCTGTCAGAACCCCTGCAGAAAACAATCAGCAAATGCGTTTTCTGCAGGGGTTCTGACAACAGGCGAGTATGCAGATTTCATGTAAGAATCAAAGACGTACAGCTTTTATGACCCTGTATTGCTTTTTTTTATCCGTTATGATCTCATCCGATACAACACGAAAAGAATGTTCTTCCAAAAAATCCAGGATCAGTTCCGGATTCCTGTGTGGAGACAGGATCAGTTCGTCTGCTGCCAGGACTGTCTCCAGGCCGCTGTCCAGAATCCTGCGCATCAGAATACCTCCCATCCCGGCGATGATGATACACTGTGCCTCCCCCGGTTTCACATCGGAAAGGCCGTCTGAAAGGCGGCAGTCCATCTGTTCCCGCAGTCCTGCCTGCTCCGCCAGTTCCCTGGCCTTTTCCAGAGATCCTTTGCTGAGGTCTACTGCAATGGCATGCGGGATGATTTTCTCCCGCAGCAGAAAGACAGGCACATACCCATGGTCTGTGCCTATATCCGCAACGGTATAGCCCGGACTTACCAGTCCGGCAATGTATTTCAGTCGAAAAGAAATGGACATTTCCTGAGATTCTCCTGTTCCTTTTTTAGTTCCAGGATCCTTCCGACATCCTGTTCCTTCTCCATCTGCTGTTCCAGAGAATGCTGACGGATCAGGATAATACTGTCAGCAGCAAGCCTTCGGTACTCCCCTTCATCGGCAGGCGGCTGTTCCGGGCGGAAAATGTCCGCGGCCTGCTCCTGGGACTCCTCATCTGAAAAAGCGCCGATGATACCGGAAATGCTGATGCGGCCCTGTCTGATCTGCGTAAACAAAAGCTCAGCCGCATCCCTGTATAATCCAGGTGTAAAATCCTCCGGTGAGAGGATATTACCCGCTTTTTCCAGAAATCCGGGATGTTCTGCCAGATATGCCAAAACTGTCTTCTGACTTTCCAAAAGACCTTCCGGTTCTTTTTTTTCTGAACGGCGGATCGGTGGCTGCGTCGGAACAGAGCCATAGGTTCGGCTGCTGTCCCGGTTCAGGACCAGTCTGATCGTCCTGTCCTTCAGCAGTTTTTGATCCAGCCGAAACTGGGACGCGATCGTCTTCAGGTAGTTTTCCCGTTCTATCTCATCGTCCAGATAACTGAGCCGTCTTGCAGTCTCATGATAAAAAGCCGTCTGCCCTTCCGGATCTGTCAGATCGAAGGATTCACTCAAAACATCGATTTCAAACAGAAGGCCGTTTCTGGCTTCTTTCAGCCTTTTCCTATAGGAATCCGTACCTTCCGCCTTGATCAGCTCATCCGGATCCTTATACGGATCCAGCCGGATGACCCTGACGCCGAGCCCTGCGTTTTTCAGGATCGGGATCGCCCTGACAGCAGCATTCCGGCCGGCGCCGTCTGAATCATAAGACAGGACAACACCCGACGTATACCGTTTCAGTACGGCGGCATGGGAAGGCGTGAGCGCCGTTCCCAGGGAAGCAACGGCATTGGTGAATCCGGCCTGATGAAGAGAGATCACATCCATATATCCTTCACAGAGGATCAGCTCATTGCCTTTGTGTTTTTTAGCAGTATTCAGGCCGAAGAGTGTTTTTCTTTTTTCAAAGACGGCTGTTTCCGGGGAATTGAGATATTTAGGTTCTCCTTCCCCCATGACCCTGCCGCCGAAAGCGATCACTTTGTTCCTTGTATCCATGATCGGAAACATGACCCGGTTCCAAAAATAATCATGCACATCTGTTTCCCGGATGGAGAAAAGTCCCGTCTCCTTCAGCACTTCATCTGTATAGCCTTTGCTTTTCACATAACGGTACAGATCGTCTCTGTATTTATCGGAATAACCAAGACCGAATTTCAGGATTGTCTCATCGCTCAGCTGCCGGTTTTTCAGATACTGATAAGCCTGCTGTCCCCGGGGCGATTTCAGCAGATGATAATAGTAGACCGCCGCTTCCTTATACACTTCCAGGATCTGTTCCCTGCGCCTGGCTTTTTCTGAATCCTCCCTGGAATACTCCGGTTTCGGAAGGGTAATCCCCGCCCTGTCCGCAAGTACTTTCAGCGCTTCCGTATAGGTGTAATTCTCATATTTCATCAGGAAGGTGATCACATTGCCGCCTGTATGGCAGCCAAAACAGTAAAACATCTTTCTTCCGCCATTGTCCGATACCGAAAAAGAAGGCGTCTTCTCATTATGGAACGGGCACAGGCCAAAGTAAGTGGAGCCTTTCTTGTTCAGCTTCACATATTCGGAAATAATATCCACAATATTGCTGGCTTCCAGCACCTGTTCGATTGTTTCCTGCGGATAAAGCATTATCTCCTCCAGAATTCCGGTACGAACAGTTCGTTGAAACGTTCGACCGAATAATAATCCGTCATGCAGGAAACATAATCGCAGACGGTCCGTTCCAGCGACTGGCCATATTTCTCCATCAGGCCAAGATACTCATCAGGCATCTTATCAGGGTGTTCGCAATAATAATCGAACAGGGACAGGATCATGGTATTGGCCTTGGCTTCTTCGGATTTGCACACCGGATTGAAGTACAGATTATCTGACATGAAGCGGATCAGACCCATCAGGGCGTCATAGGCATCCTGCGACTGATAGATATCCGCTTTTCCTGTGGAATTGGCTACAATGTCCTTGATGAGAAAATCCAGTCTCTCTTTCCGGGTAGGGCCTAAAACCTCCCGAATTGTTTCGGGTACATCCTCTTCCCGCAGGATTCCAGCACGCATGGCATCGTCCATATCATGATTGATGTAGGCAATCTTATCGGATATGCGAACGACCCTGCCCTCCAGGGTTGCCGCTTTTCTGGACAGACTGTGATTGACGATTCCATCCCGGACCTCCCAGGTCAGATTCAGACCTTTCCCTCCGTTTTCGATCTTCTCCACGACCCTGAGGCTCTGGATATTATGTTTAAAGGGACATCTTGTATTAAGGGCACGCTCTCCTTCATGTCCGAAAGGAGTATGTCCCAGGTCATGGCCCAGGGCGATCGCTTCTGTCAGATCCTCATTGAGCCACAGGGCTCTGGAAATCGTCCTGGCGATCTGGGATACTTCCAGTGTGTGGGTAAGTCTTGTCCTGTAATGATCTCCGGCGGGCGCAAGAAACACCTGGGTTTTATGCTTCAGCCTCCGGAAGGACTTGCTGTGAAGGATCCGATCCCGGTCTCTCTGAAAGCAGGTCCTTAAAGGGCAGGGTTCGATCTCAATCTCCCTGCCCTTTGAATCCTTTGCCGCTACCGCATAAGGACTTAACATCCTGGCTTCAAATTCTTCTCGTTCTTCTCTGAATGTCATGTGTAAATATTTTCACCGGGTTTCACGATGAATTTTTCCTTGCCTTCATACTGTCTCGCCACTTCCATGTCAAACGGTTTTTCGGCGCTGGTATGGATGGGAACCGTAAAGTCTGGGTTTACCAGGAAGGAACACTCTTTTGCCTCCTGGAGCGTCATGGTATAAAATCCGTCACAGGGAACAAACATCAGGTCAATATGTCTCTGGGAATACTCCTTCATTTCCTCCGTAATAGAAGTGTCCCCGGGGAAATATACTGTCCGTCCGTCGAACTGTATGATATAGCCTACTCCGGTACCCTTGGGATGATGGCTGTTATAGGCAGGCACTGCTTCGATCACAATATCGTTGATCTCCCAGGTATTGTACTCTCCGTCCGTATAGGCTTCATCGTTGGTGATCACCGTACAGTCCGGTTTCATCGGAACGAGTTCCGGCACATAATGATCATAATGTTTGTGAGTAACACACAGGACATCTGCCGGAACATCATACCCTTCTCCTGCAAAAGGATCCACATAGATCACCAGACCTTTCGCGGTAATGATCCTGAAACTGGAATGTCCCTGGTATAAGATTTCTGCCATTTATGTGATTCCTCCCGTCCTTTTCAGTCTGTTCCGAACAGTCTGTCGCCTGCGTCTCCCAGACCGGGGACGATATAGCCGCGTTCATTCAGTCCTTCGTCCAGGGCAGCCAGTGTGATATCTACATCAGGATGATCCTTCTGGATCCTCTCCACGCCCTCCGGAGCTCCTACAAGGCACACGAGAAGGATCTTTTTCGCGCCCCGTTTTTTGATATTGGTGATCGCCATGGATGCGCTTCCGCCGGTTGCAAGCATTGGGTCAGTTACGATTACAATGGATTCCGGCATGCATTTCGGAAACCTGGCATAGTACTCTATAGGTTCCAGCGTGGTTTCATCCCTGTACATTCCGATATGTCCGATCTTGGCAGTCGGAATGATATCACGGAATCCATCCACAAGTCCGATACCTGCCCGAAGGATCGGTACAAGCACCAGCGGCTGATCCACTTCATAGCCAACGGTCTGGCAGATCGGGGTCTCGATGATCTTCTCTCTCAACGGGATCTCTCTGGTAACCTCATAAGCCATTAGCTTTGCGATCTCATCCAGGTTCTGTTTGAAAATATACGTAGAAGTATCTTTGTTTCTCATGATGCTGATCTTATGTTTGATCAGAGCATGGTTAAGAACTGTCAGCATGAAAACCTCCTCCTTTAAATAACTAAGGTCAAGTGACTACGTTAAAAGTGTATCACTTGACCTTTTTCTTTGCAATATGATGATTGCCGCGCTTCACGGCTGCTTTGTCTCAACCGGCCGGGTTTGTGATAAAAGTCAGCTGACCGTTATCGGCAAGCTGAAGATCTTCGGAAAGCGGTTCTCCCGCGAACAGCTGTTCCAGAAGGATCTGCGCATTTTCAACAGACTCCAGGTACGGCATATCCACGGACAAAAAGCTCCCGCCGGTGCTCTGGCATGGCTGGAACATCACATTTCCAAGCATCTGGTAGCTGACTACATGCCACTGGGGATTCTGGTTCAGCTGAATATTGATGACCGCCTTCAGATCCTCTTCCGGGATATTCGTCGCCACACTGTTTGTGATCGCTGTCATCAGGGAATTGTAATTAGCGAGGGTATTGACCGAGATCAGTTTGTCCATCATAGCCTGAATCACCTTGATCTGGTTTCTGCCCCTGGCAAAATCCCCGTCCTCAAAGGCAAACCGTTCCCGGACATAATGCAAAGCATACTCACCGTTCATATCAACCATCCCCGCCGGGAAGTAATAGCCGCCGTGGGAAATAAACGCTTCCTCATTGTAGACCGTCACCCCGCCGATCGCATCCACAATATCCATCATGGAGGAGAAATTGACCCGGACATAGTAGTTGATCTCATGCCCCAGGAGTTCCCGTACCGTTGCAATCAGTTCATCCATCCCGTAGATACCTGCATGGGTCAGTTTATCCCTGCTTCCCGCCGCAGTGATCCCGGGAAATTCCACATAATAATCCCTTGGAATAGATATAAGTATGATCTGTTTACTGGCAGTATTGATCCCGGCAACGATATTGACATCGGAACGTCCTGTCATGGAGATCGTTCCTTCCGAATCGGTTCCGCTGATATAGACAAGAAACGCGGCATCTTTAATATCCACATCCACAGCCTGAACGGTTTCCGCTTCTATTTTAACTGTATAGGTATCAAGGATCCGGACCTGCTCTTCATACCCTTCCAGCTGTTCCGCAATAGAAGAATTGAATACATCGTTGTACACGAGCGCGTCAACTTCTCCTTCAAGCAGAGCCTGCGCCTGGCCAAGAGCAGAATCCAGGGCAACGGTTTCTACTTCTCCTCCAAGTTCTTCTTCCAGCTGACTGATCACAGATGCCAGTTCCTCCTGCCGAAAGGTAGGCTGAACAGCAAAACGATATCCTTTTGTATCCTGGACCGTCTGTGCACCGTCCTGTGCCCGCACCACCACATCATACAGGTTGATGTCATACTGTTTTCCGGAAGTGACTGTCTTCAGCATGGAATTCGTCCGCGCCAGATATAAAGAAGTCATGGCAAGTATGATACTCAGAACAATGGACAGGATCATTCCTGCAGCCTGGATCTTTTTAAACCATTTCCGCTGGGAAATAAAAACGATCAGCCAGAGTACCAAAAGCACACTCCCGATGATCACAAGCGTCCTGGTATTCAGGATCTTGAATCGAAAAAGCAGGACATATACAAGGATCGAAACAGCCAGCTGAAGATACAGAAGGATCTTCCCGATGACACGTCTTCCCTTTGAAGGACCGGATGGCCTTCTGCGGTAATTTCGGACATCATCATAGATATCTGTATAAGTAACAAATTCTTCGATCTCGAAATCATCATGGTAGATTTCGTGATCCGAGTACTGCTCATTCCGTCTGGCGGTTGCTTTATTTTTTACTTCCCTGGGGTCCAGTTTCTGGTGGGGAGATTCGTTTGTGATCCTTTTCGGCTGTCTGCTGCTCATGCGCAAAATTTCCTTCTTATAAAAATGAAAAATAGCTGTTTCAAAAAAACAGCAAAGGTTAGTTTATCAATATTACAGAAGAACGTCAATCAGTTTCTTTGCACCAGGCCAAGCCCCAGCAGATCCGAAAGAACCGGTACTCTTTCCAGTCCCTTGCACACAAGGAATGACAGGACCAGGTCCGGTACCGTGATCAGGACCACCATAAAGGGTCCTTCCTGCAGGAACAGTGACAAAAGCATATAGAGAGCGGCATGAAAAAAAGGATCCAGTAGCATGATCTGGAAGGAATACCGTCCGACAGCATCCAGATATCGGAATGGAAACGAAAGGCCGCTCAGAAACGATGTCAGCAGAAACATGAGAGCCATAACACTGAGGCCGAACAGAAAATCCAGGATATAGAAGTAGATCACGAGTCTGTAAAAGATCAGATATCCGCTGATCCCGCCGGTCAGAAAGGCGGCCGCACACAGAAGTATCCGGTTTCTCCGGACCACGCCTTTTTCCTTCTGTCCTACACCACTGAATTTTTCCGAAAAATGAAGCTCCTTAAGAAGCATTCCCAGGAGAAAATACGGAAAGTAATACAGCACATTATGAAGCTGAAGCCAGTCCGTCAGATGGATTTCCCGGATCCCCAGAAACAGATTGATGCCGATCAAAAGTATCAGAAGCACAGCCTTCAGCAGTTTACGGTCCCATAAAAGCGGAGCGACAGCAAACATGATCAGCAGACAATAGCAAAACCAGTACAGCTGTCCGCAGACAAAAGCATCCACCAGCTGGGAAAGCAGGCTGCTGCCATGGCCATACCCCACCGGCAGTACATTGTTCATGATGAGTTTCAGGAAAGACATGAACAGGAACGGCACCAGGATCCGCCGGATCTTCTTTCCGTAAAAAGGACGTATGGGCTGTCTGCGGCACAGATAGCCCGCGATCAGGATAAACAGCGGAACATGTATGGTCCTGAGGGCATAGGAAAACCGGACAGCCGTCATGCTCTGATAGGAGACCCCGGTCAGATTGCAGGCATGGTAGATAACCACCAGTATGATGGCAAAGGCTTTCAGATAATTGATGCTTTTTCTTTGTTCCATAAGGGTTCCCTGCTGTCTGTAATCAATGGTTATCTTATCATTTCCGAAAGTCTCTTTCAACCAAGGTCCGAAACAGAACCTTGTCCATTCCTTTATAGCCGGATTGATTTTTACGCATTTGTGAATATAATAAACGTGTCAGTTGACCCAGGAAAGGAGTCTGTCCATGAACGAATATGAATCAGTCACAAGGGATCTGTGTGAATTTATTGCAGGTGCCCCCAGCTGTTACCATGTGATCAGTCAGGGAGCATCACTTCTGGAAAAACAGGGGTTTCAGCGTCTTTCCGAGCAGGAGCGCTGGGAGATCAAGCCGGAAAAAAGCTATTATGTGATCCGTTCCGGATCTTCCCTGATCGCCTTCCACATTCCCGCCGGGTCTCCTCATCATTTTCAGATCGTAGCATCTCACAGTGATTCCCCTTCTTTCCGGATCAAAGAAGAACCGGAGATCAGGAAAGCAGACCATTATGTCACTTTGAATATAGAATCCTATGGCGGTATGCTGAAAGCACCCTGGTTCGACCGGCCCCTTGGCATCGCCGGACGGCTGATGGTCTGTGAAGGCGATACGATCAGACAGATCCTGGCCGATTCCGGAGAGGACCTTCTGATGATCCCAAGCCTTGCCATCCATATGGATCGGAAGGCAAATGAAACAGCGCACAGCTCTGTCCAGTCTGAGATGCTGCCGATATTCGGAGATGAGAATTCTTTCGGAAGTTTCCTCAGGCAGATGGCGGAAAAAGCCGGCGTCCTCGTGGAATCGATCGTCGGATATGACCTGTTTCTTTACAACAGGACGCCTTATTCGATATGGGGAGCCGACAGGGAATTCTTCTCCAGCCCCAGGCTGGATGATCTGCAGTGTGCCTATGCCTCACTCCGGGCAATCCTTCATGCTGCAGCGGAGAACTCTCCGGAAGCAGACAGTATCTCCGTCTGCTGTCTGTTCGACAACGAGGAAGTGGGAAGCCGTACAAAACAGGGGGCGGATTCCACATTCCTGCAGGACATCCTGGAAAGGATCGGCACATCTATGGGATGGGACCGTGAACAGCTTCTGATCATGCTCTCTTCCAGTTTCATGCTGTCAGCAGACAACAGCCATGCGGTTCACCCGAATTATCCGGACAAGGCCGACCCTGTCAACAGACCGTTTATGAACGGTGGTGTTGTGCTGAAATACAATGCGAATCAGAAATATACCACTGACGCTGTTTCCGCTTCTGTTTTCCGCAGCATCTGCCGGGAAGCCGATATCCCTGTACAAACGTATTTCAATCATTCCGATCTGCCGGGCGGCTCCACCCTGGGCAATATCTCTTCCTCCCATGTTTCCGTAAACTGTGCCGATATCGGCTGTGCGCAGCTGGCGATGCATTCGCCTTATGAAACAGCGGGAACCAAAGATACATTCTATATGATCAAAGCGATGGAAGCGTTTTATGACGCGTCTGTGAACTTCCTGCCGGACGGAACTGTTACTGTGCGCAGATAACGCACCGGAACCCCCGGCCTACGGCAAAAGAACACACTACAACAAAGGGATCGGATCCTTCAGCAGGTTCCGGTCTTTTATTTTCAGCAGGATATCCCTGCAGTGATCCGTCAGGAACACACTGCTGTTTTCCGACAGTTTTTCGCTGTGCAGGGCAGCTACGATCATGCTGTTGATCTGTGCCATGACATCATAGGTCTGCTCACCGTCATCCAGCGTATACAGCAGCGTCAGCTTTTTATACATTGCATCTCCAAGTATGGAAAGCCCTTTCAGAGCTCTTGCCGACCATTTGTAATAGGGTTTAAACCGATGGTTCAGAAGACATGCCACAGAACAGTAATACTCTGTCAGCCTGCCTCTCATGATCGTCAGGGCAGGCTTGTCATCCCTTTCACAGGTTCTCGGATAATTATACTGACTGATCTGACCGGCGCAGATCAGGTTCTGTGCCAGTTTATATAATCTTACATCTTCAGGATATCCCTTCTCAAGAACAGTCCTGATCTTCGTAAACGTCCCTTCCCGGTCAGTAAACAGCATACCGTTGGAAAGAGCTGCAAGTCCCGCTTCAGACATGGAAAGCCATTTCCGGTTGCTCTCTTCCCTCGGCAGATTTTCCAGCAGAAATACCGGATCGCACCCGGTCAGCCCTTGACAGAATGCTTCCAGTTTCAGGATCCCTCTTCTCGGTTTCTCCAGAAACGTCTTTTTCCCGGCAAAAGAATCCGGCATACGCAGAATGATCTGTTCCAATGGAGCAGCCAATCTCTCATAATGATTTTTTGTCAGCCAGACACAGAATCCGGGACCGAAATCGTGATCACAACTCAGTACATCGTCGTACCCGAAGCATTCCGATCCCTCGCCCACCAGACCCGCAGCCAGAAAAGGCTCCGCTTCCGGAGCCGTCTCAAGGAGCAATGGCATGAACACCTGATCAAATAAATCTTTTGAAAGCCGAAGGATCTCTGTCATATTCTTATGGTATTATCTGCCTTCCATGGCCTGCTTCATTCGAAGGAGTCCCTGATATACCGGGGCATCTTCTCCGGTGACGTTTTTCAGGATGGAAAGCCCCTGTTCCGTTTCTTTTAATGCTTCCTCCGTCCTGCCCATTCTGTAATGCGCTACCGCCATATTACCATATGTCATGGCGAGTTCATAGCCTTCCAGATGCCCCTCTTCCAGCAATTTAAAAGCTTCCCGGAAACATATTTCGGCTTCTTCCGGCAGATTCATATCCAGATAAACAAGACCCTTGTTGTTTTTGCAGCTGGCAGGCAGAGACTTTGGAAGATCCGGGAAGGAAGCATAGATCAGGTATGCCCGGTCAAAGGTGTCCAGCGCCTCCTGTGTTCTTCCCTGAAGCCGGTAGCATCCTGCCAGGTTATTCAGGATGGTCGCATAATCCCCCGTGTATACATCCGTATTCCCCTCTATGCTCACACAATCGATCTCAAAGGAGCAGGATCTGCAGACCGGCTGACTGGTACCGATCTTAACAGGAGTTTCCATCAGATCGATCGCCATCCGGTAGGCAGCTTCCGCCTGATCGAGTTTTTTCAGGTTTCGATAAAAAGATCCCAGTTCATTGTAAAGGGACGCTCTGCCGCACCTGTCATCCCGGTCAGAGCGGTCATACTCCCTGCATATATTCAAAAGCCATGCTTCCCTCTCCTCATCACCGGAAAATGTCATATTATCGTACTGCATTAACAGTTCTTTCGCTCTGTCCATCCGACGCTCCCTTCTTTTATCAAGTCACAGCCTTCCGAGGCCTTCATTCTGAACAAATCCTATCATTCCGGCAGTCAATTGTAAAATCCTTCTTTCCATTTATGCCTGTTAATACATAATAAGGTGCTGACAGGGCAAAAAAAGAATATGTTCTTTTTAAAAAACGTAATAAAATAATAAAAAAGGACATAAACCGCAAAAAATAGGAGGATAATACTGTGCTGACACCAAAACAGAACTATCTGAATTATCTGAACGGAGAAGAATATGAATGGATTCCCTGCAGTTATGACCAGAAACTTTTCATGCCGGAAATCGTTCCCGACAATATCGCCAGGGGAACCGTAATCCAGCAGAAGCCTTTTGACAGGAGCCTGTACGGCGGATATGACTGGTTTGGTGTCCATTGGACCTTTGATCCGACCGCCTGCGGAATGGGCGGATCCATGGAAGACGGGATCCTGTTTGAAGATATCAACGACTGGAAAGATTATGTGCGATTCCCGGATCTGTCAAAACTGGACTGGGAAAAAAGTGCTGAAGAAAACAAAGAGTTTCTCACGACCGATCAGATCCTTTCCACGACCATCTACACCGGTTTCTTTGAAAGGCTGATCTCCTTTATCGGTTTCTCCGAAGCATTGGTAGCCCTGATCGATGAAGACAGTCAGGACAGCGTAAAAGAACTCTTTGATGCGCTGGCTGATTTTTATATCGAACTGGTAAGCTATATGAAGCGGTATTACGGTCTCGGAATGCTGGATATCCATGACGACTGGGGCAGTCAGAGAGGTCCCTTAATGTCAATCGAAACCCATCGGGAGGTCATCGCCCCTTACGTCAGGAAATTTGCCGAAGGAGTCAGAAAGATCGGGGTTCTCCCGGAACTTCACTCCTGCGGAAAGCTGGACCTTCTTATGCCGAGTCTCATAGAAACCGGCGTTTTCACATGGAGAGGCCAGCAGGAGCTGAACGACAAAAAAGCATTGGTGGATCAATATGGCGACAGGTTCGTTTATAAAGTCATGGTCACCGAAGATTTCTCCGATGACCGTGAAACAGTACAGCGTAAAGCTGCCGATCTGTACGAGTTGTATAAGGGAAAAAAGATCATCCTGGATTATCCACGCTGGCTGTCGCCCGAAGACTCCCGGATATTGGCAGAATTTGCCCGCAGCCACAAATAGCCTGTATTTATTGATTCATTGCAAGATGGTCTTTCTCGTAATTTTTTAAGAAATCCGCAAACTTCCTGGTGCTCGGATTCTCATGATAAGCTTTTTTGCTCCAGACCAGTACACTGGCGTTTTCCAGCAGATCTTTCTGACCGTTGTCATCGATCTCCTTGAAGACCAGGTTGGATTTCGGGCTGTCGGTCTCCGAGCCGAAAGTAGTCAGCATAATTCCCTGCTGAGAACTAACCATCAGCAGGGAAAGTGGATTGGATTCGACTTTTGCGCAGATCTTCGGGAAAAATCCATTGGCTTCAAACAATGCGTGGAGCTGCCTTTTCAACAGGTTCGGCGCTCCTGTGTTGGAGATAAAGAATTCTTCACTCAGTTCCGACAGTTTAATCCTCTCCCTTGAGGCAAGAGGATGTCCTTTCCATAGAACAACCCTGAGCCGCAGCGGTTTTACAATGACATAATCAAACTGGACGTAATCCTCGATCAGGGTCTTGAAGGTATAGATAACATCTGTTTCATTCTCCAGCAGGCTGGTAAACAGTCCGTCATCTTTATCCTGCATATAGGAAACATTTTCTTTCGGATTCTCCAGAAAATATTCGGATAAGATCGGAACAATGGGTTCTGTCTTCATACCGTCTGCAATGCCGATGATCAGTCCTCTGTCGCTGTTCACAAAAGCGTTGCCCGGATAATTGTTCTGAATAGTATTGCAGAAATTGTAAAACACATGGCTCTTCTCCAGAAGTGCCTGTCCTGCTGCTGTCAGTTCAACGCTTCTGGTAGTTCTCTTAAACAGGACAACTCCCAGCTCTTCTTCAAGTTTTGAAATCTGTTTGCTCAGTGTCGACTGGGAGCGAAAAAGGATATTAGAAGCAGTTGTATAGTTTTTACATTCAGCCAGGACTATAAAATTTTTGATCTCACTCAGCATAGCCGGATACCTCGGAATCTTTTTTGAACCGCCTGGTTAATAACTTAACATATTTTTCTTCGAAAAACAAATCCTGCCGTGCACTCGCCGGAACGACGATCTTCATTTATGCATAATACCTGCCTTTTCCTTATTATTTATGAAATACTTATCTCTTTCATTTATTTTACCCCGCTCATATGCTATAAATAATAATAATAGCACATATTACAGGGCTTATTCCGTCTGTTGTTTGTGCATTTTCAACAATCAGAAAGGAGAAATACGGAATGAAAATCTTGGGATTAAACTGCGGAAGAAATATGGGCAACAGTGAGATCCTTCTGAAAGAAGCGCTGATGGCAGCAGCAGAACTTGGTGTCGAATATGAAATGATCCGGCTGCATGACATGAACATCAAGCCATGCATCGGATGCAACGGCTGCATCCTGAGCGCTTCCAGAGGCGGTACCGGAGATTGTGTTGCGCTGCACGATGATGACATGGATTTCTTCCGTGAAAAGTTCCTGGAATGTGACGGAATTATTATCAGTGCTCCCGCATTTAACAATACAGCTCCCGGCCTGTTCCGTCTGCTTGGAGACAGGTGCGGTCCTGCGTTTGACAGGGAAATGAAGCGTTATGCCCAGGCTCGCGGCGCTAACATAGACCAGCGTTGGTATAAGCCGAGAGTGGCAGCATGGATCATGGTCGGCGGCGGTCCTATGTCACATCTTCATACGGGCCTCCCGCTGATGTTCCATTTTTCAAAATCCGTACAGGCGCGCCAGGTAGACCGGATGGCCGCTCCGCTCTGCCCTGCTCCGGGCCAGGTCTTGATGCATCCGGATTATATCGAACGGGCAGCTCAGCTTGGACGCAATCTGGTAAGCCAGATGGGAAAGCCGGAAAACGAAGTGGAATGGCTCGGCGGTGATGATTATGTATGTCCCCACTGCCGTTCCACGATGCTCGTGATCGGGCAGAACAATGAGTGCCGCTGCGCAACCTGCGGAAAACCGGGACACCTTGCGGTTGACCCGGAAGGCCACGTCATCATGGAATTCGATCCCGATGTGATCGCCGTGGACGATCCTGAATACCGTATCAAACATTTTGACAGCATTATCCAGAGACACGAGGATTTCAAGGAATATATCCGTGAAAACAAGGAAAAATTCGACCGATACAGAAACTTCGGCACTTTTACACTGCCGCCCAGATAAATAAGATCAGTGAGATTCAAATAGCCATGTCTTCATGGCTATTTGAATTTGAGGAGGGATGAAAGATGGATACGAAACTGGCAAAGGCTGCTGCTCCGGGTTTCGGAGGCAATATTACAGTCAGTCTCGAAATGGAGGGGGACCGGATCATTTCCTGCACAGCCGAAGGTCCCGGAGAAAACTCTTATAAAGCACACACCGCACTTTCGCAGATACCGGCGAGCATTGTGGAACATAACAGCTGTACAGTAGATGCCGTTTCCGGCGCTACTGTTACTTCAGATGCGATCATGCGCGGGGCAAAGATCGCTTATGACAATCTTACCGGCAACAGTTCGGATGTACATATGAAGCCCGGAAAGTACACGGCCGGCGCCATGGGGTATCTGGGCGTCTGGGAACTGCCTGTTACGATCACGGTCAATGATTCCGCTCTGCTTAAGATCGAACTCCCGGAAGATCGATTTGCCCACGGTGAAACAGAAGTGATCCTGAAAAGCGTGAAGGAAAAACTGATCCCGAGAATGATCGAGAATCAGTCGGTCATGGTGGATGCCATATCAGGAGCAACTGTATCGAGCAATGCTGTCAAATCCGCTGTCCAGAAAGCTCTTGTCAAGGCTTTGGAAGCCGGCGGCAGCAAGGGATCGGCCATCTCCCACTTCTACAGCGTACCGCTGAAAGAGGAGGAAGGCGTCACCGAGGAACGCGATGTGGATATCCTTGTACTGGGGCTTGGAAACGGTGGAATCTTCGCCATGGTAAGCGCGCTGGAAAAAATGCAGGAAATAAGCGGCAGAAAGCGGGTCCGCATCCTGGGCATTGACAAGGCAGGCAGACTCGGAGGCAATTCCGGTCTGACCCATGAAGCCAATGCTGTGAATCCGCCGAGATACATGGCAGAACACTATCCCGGGAAAACATTCGTCAACAAAGAGGATTATCTTAAAACCTGGCTTACATTTACCACGACGTCCGAAGGAAAACAAAGCGCCAAGGAAGATCTGGTGAAACTGTTTATGGAGGAATCCGGCAAAGTGATCGACTGGCTGCACTATGAACAGGGCTGGCAGTTCGGCACCATGCAGGCTTCCCCTTGTCAGGATCTTGAAGCCTGGACGGCTTTCAACTCTGTGCTTCTTTCCAATGTGGATACCGGTACGAACGAAGACCGGAGAAATATCATCGCAAAATACTATGATGCCATGCTTTCCAAAGTCGTCTCACAGGGCGGCGAATACATGCTGGAAACAGAAGCATACGACTTTATCATGGACGGTGACCGGCTTGTGGGAGTGAAAGCCCGCAATCTGGTAACCGGGAAAGAATACCTCCTGAAAGCCAAAGCGATCATCATGGGGTGCGGGGGTTTTGCATCAAACAACGAAATGCTTTCTGAGCTTTTGGATGAACAGTACGCCGGTCCGAGGCGGGTGACCAATACCGGTGTGGCTGATGGAAAGATGATGAAGGCAGCTCTGAATATCGGTGCCGGCACATGGAACATGGGAATGAGCCCCATCGTTATGATGAAGGGTCTTCCCCACTATCTGAAGAAATACCCGATTCATATCAAAACCGACCGGCTGAACGGCCGCACAGGCCGGTATGAAACCTGGACGCTCAATGACATTCCTCTCGGCATGGGGGTCTCCTCGGATATTTTATGTGTCGACAGACAAGGGCACCGGTTCGGCAATGAATCCATGTTCAGCCTGTTCTCCCTGACGATCAGGGAAGATTCCTGGCCATCTTTTAAGTCCGGCCCATATTATTATGCGATCTATTCGCAGCCGCAGGTAGAATATCTGAAAGAACACGGCTTCACTGCTATCTCCCGCTGGGACGGTTATTGTTCCCAGGGAGGAGTCCCGAACGGAATGCCTCTGCCGGAGATCTATGACTGTCTCGACGCCTGTATCGAGGAAGGGATGGCGTGGAAGGCCGATTCCATTGAAGAACTGGCACATAAGATCCAGGTGGATCCTTCTTCCCTGGCAGAAAGTGTCAGCCGGTATAATGCACTGGTGGACACCGGCAAAGATGAAGATTTCGGGAAGGATCGCCGGTTCCTGACCCTCAGGACAGAAGGGGGTCCTTATTACGCGATCAAGATCATGAACGTAATCTTTGCGACCAGCGGCGGACTGGATGTTGACACGAAGATGCGGGTTTTAAGACAGGACCACAAAACTCCGATCGACGGTCTGTATGCGAATGGTTGTGACTGTCTCGGAGTGATCCTTAACGAAGAGCGCAACTATTTAGGTCTCGGCGGCGTTGCCCAGGGCTGGGTATTCGTATCGGGTCGGCTGGCGGGACTGCATGCGGCCGAATATGTACATGAAAGATATGGTTTCTCGGAAAACCCTGTATATCTTGTGGATATGAAGGCTTACACATCAAACAAATAATCAGTCAGGCGGTTTTATGAATACCGTATATGGCAGCTATTTTGATACCGTTAATTCCATCTGCGCCGACTGCGGCACCGATACGCTGGAAGCCTGTATGCAGCTGTGTGACAGCTATGAGCGCATGCTCAGCAAAACCATTCCAGGCAGCGATGTATGGAAGATCAATCATTGCAAAGGCGGCCCGGTTCCGATCAGTCCGGATACCCGGAACATCCTGGAATGTGCCTTCCGTTTTTATCAGCTGACTGAAGGAGCTTTCAACATTGCCCTGAAACCGCTGATCGACGTCTGGGATATCAAGCACAGGCATTCTCTCCCCTCAGAAGAAGAGATTACAGAAGCAATGCGATATCTGGAGATTGACGGATGGGAATTACAGGGAGACTGTCTGATCGTCCCGAATGAAAAAGCAGGGATCGACCTGGGGGGAATTGCCAAAGGCTATATCGCCGACCGCATTGCTGATTTTCTGAAAAGCGAAGGCGCAGCAAGCGCTCTGCTGAACTTTGGCGGCAATATCGTATGTTTTGGAGGCAAACCGGACGGTTCCCCCTGGAAGATCGGCCTTCAGACGCCGTTTGCCCCATCGCAGGCCGAATACTTTGCCGTCACGGAGCTGAATGAGGGTACGGTTGTAACCAGCGGGATCTATGAACGATTCTTTCATGCAGACGGAAGAACATATCATCACATTATCGATCCCAGGACCGGGTGGCCATCAAGATCCGGCATTCTTTCCGCTTCGGTCATCGGGAAGGATTCTATGACAGCTGATGCGCTGTCCACTTCTCTCCTTCTTCTCGGATGGGAAAAAGGACTGAAACTGGCAGAAGAAAACGGATACTATGCACTTTGTATCACGGAAAACGGCGAAGTGCACAGATCTGAAAAATGGAACATTAATATCATTCAATGACAGGAGAGTAAAAATGAAAGAAAAACTTACGATGCTTGCTGTCAGCGACATCATTCTTGACACACCAAAACCGGCAGAGCCTTTTTTCAATCTGGTAAGGCCTGTCCTCACAGCGGCTGATATCACGGTAGGACAGTGTGAAGTATACTACACCTCCCGCGGGGTTGCGACCTTTGCAGATCCCAGGTATCCGGCAACGCCGAGTCCGATTTCCAGCATTGACGCATTAAAGACCGGCGGAATCGATGTGGTCAGCATGGCCAGCAATCATTCCTGGGACGCCGGTATCCCCGGCGTGGAAGATACCATCAACGGTCTTGACAGACTCGGGATCCTTCATAGCGGTGCGGGAATGAATCTCGATGAGGCCCACCGGCCATGTATTATGGAAAAAGAAGGAACGAAGATAGGCTTCCTGTCCTATAACTGTGTCGGCCCCGTAAGTTCCTGGGCTACCAAAACCAAGCCCGGCTGTGCTTATGTAGAGATCAAGACCGTTTACGAAGCCAATTTCGCCGGTTGTCCTCCGAAAGTACTCTCTTATCCGGAACCGGAATCATTGGACTGGATGATCCGTGATATCAAAGAGCTGCGTCCCCAGGTAGATATCCTTGTCGTATCCCTCCACAAAGGGATTGGCTTTACTCCCACAAAACTCAGTATGTATGAGCAGACCGTATCCTATGCGGCAATCGATGCCGGAGCAGACCTGATCCTCGGGCATCACGCCCATATCCTGAAAGGGATCGAAATCTACAAAGGCAAATATATCTTCCACGGTATGGGACATTTCCTGAAAGTGCTTGATCATGGCATGGGAAAAGACATGAGTCCCAAGGATGCCAAAAAGTTCATGATGAATTTTGTCGAAGATCATGGCGGTCCGTTCTGCTTTGGTCCTGACGGAACCATGATCACCTTCCCGCCGAGAGATGAGCACGGAGTGGAACTGTCGGATATGACGCTGATCGCCAAATTTGAGATTGAGGACAGGAAGATCACCAGAGTGTCCTACCTTCCGGTCCTGATCCGCACCGATGAACAGCCTGAAATACTCACGCGGGACAGCGAATACGGACAGAAAGTATTCCGTTTTGTAAAGAATTCCACCGATAATATTGACCTGAACGCCGCATATGAGTGGGACGGCGATGAAGTGGTGGTAACAGAGAAAAAATAAGAATATGATC
Organism: Parasporobacterium sp.; assembly: GCA_017510065.1. Classification (GTDB taxonomy): domain Bacteria; phylum Bacillota; class Clostridia; order Lachnospirales; family Lachnospiraceae; genus RGIG5612. The sequence goes on along the minus strand of JAFWOB010000081.1, from coordinate 14,088 downwards.
CGGAGGCAGATTCCCTAATTTTCCGGCACATCCACCGGAGTGCCTTTCCTGATGAGCCTGACGCAGATGCGGTTAAAGACCAGCGCTGAGAGCAGTACCCCGAGATAGACCAGTTCATTCGTCAGTGCTTGGAACATGCCTCTGTTCAGGATCAGCCAGATGATCCCGCACAGCCAAATGGCAAGCTGGATCCAAAAGCCATAATTGAAAGACCGGACAATCCTCCAATATCCGGCATAGGTCTGACGGGAGGTAAGCGGGATTTCCTGAAGAAGGAAAAAGGCTCCCCCGATCACCAAAAAAAGGAGAGGAATCGCCATCAGAAAACCGACGGCGCCGGCCCATGTGTAGCCGGCGATATAGCTCGGAAGGAACCAGGGAACGACACTGAGCGCAAGATAGAAAAAAGACAGAACAGCACAAAGCAGTTTGAATACCATTATGTTTTCCACCTCATAGGTATAGTATAAACCCTGATATACCAGTTCCGTTTTGGTTTTTCCTGTTTTGCCGTCAAAAACGGTCTGTTTCGTATATCCTTCCATATACCAGTCAGACATGCGCCTGACCTGCTGTTCTTTTTTATGGTCACGCATCTGGTTTTCTTCTTTCTATTCCCTTCCGTATGAATACAGGGGCCGGCCCTCAAAAGGCCGGCCCTTATGATGTCGATTAAACTGTAGCAGATTGCGGATTATTCCGCAATGCTCATTTCATCAAAGTTGAGCATGTCACATTTCGTTGCTGTATAGAAGCCCGTCAGGCTTGCATCACCGATGAACAGGAAGTTCTTGGATACAAGGCAGGCTGCAGGCACATGCTCTGCAAAGATCTCTGTAAGCTGTTTGCTGATCGGCAGCGCAGCCTCAATATCAGATTCCGCATATAACTGATCAAGCAGATCATTCCATTCGTCTGATTTCAGCTGGCAGGGGCCCTTGCTGGTGTACGGTACTCTGCCGTCCATCAGATAGAATGGCTGAAGATTGTTGCCCGGTGAATACTGCACGATGATCGCATCGAAATCACCGGCTCTCAGAGACTCATTCCAGGATGCCATTTCACGCGCATCGATATTCATGGTTACACCGATTTCCGCAAGGTTAGCCTGAACGACTTCAGCAATCTTCTGGAAGGAGCCCGGAAGCACCAGAGTGAACTCAAGGCCATCCGGATAGCCTGCTTCCGCCAGCAGGGCTTTGGCTGCTTCCGGATCATACGGACTGCAAAGAGCCGGGTCGATTTCCTGGAACAGGGAGCTTCCGCTCGGAAGGAAGATCTGAACAGGTGATCCGTAGCCTTCCGTGAATACCTGTGTGATAGCATCTTTGTTGATCGCAGTTACGATTGCCTTGCGCAGCGTCTCGTTGTTGAAAAGCTTGCCTTCTGCGCAGTTGAATGCCATAACCTGCATGGAAGCGCCGGACTGTTCAAACAGCTGAAGTTCCGGAATATTAGCTACTTCCGCTGCCTGGGAGGTTGTCGCATAAGTGATCACATCAACGTCTCCTGCCTGTACTGCAAAATATCTTGCCGTATCATCAGGGATGAAGGATACTTCGATCTCATCAAAGTATCCTTTTTCGCCGAAGTAATTCTCATTGCGGATCGCTGTGATATGGTCACCCGGTACCCACTCTTTGAGAAGGTAACGTCCGTAAGCATCCGGAGCGTCCGTCATAAGAGCATCCACTCCGCCTGCTGCCTCAAGATCCTCTTCAATGTGCATATAGAAGGTTGTCTGGGCAAGATAGATAAATGCATTGGCAAAGGGCTCAAATGTCTTGATATCGATCGTAAAATCATCAATGATCTCAAAATTGTCGACATCATAGTATGCGAAGTCTACACCTGAAACACCGTTCTCCTGCCCCAGCTTGAAGGTATAAACAACATCTTTAGCAGTAAACTGTGTTCCGTTCTTTGTGAAAACATCATCACGAAGATGATAACGCATGGTACAGGGATCAATGGTTTCCCATGATGTTGCAAGACACGGCAGATACTCGTCTGTCTGGCTGTTCCAATAGATCAGGCCGTCATAGAACATATCCGCGATCGTTCCGCCGTAGGTCATTCCGTCAAAGGACCTAATCACCTGCGGTTCCCCCTGCATAGCTGCTCTCAAAAGTGATTTGTCGGCAGCTTTCGCCTTTGTTGCTCCGGTGCCCATTACCAAAAGCAGGGCCATCAGAGCAGAAAGGACCAATACTACTGTTTTCCTAACTGATTTCATGATACTCCTCCTTTATTTAAATAATAAAATTATTTACGCTGTTCAGAAGTGCTTTCAGATCTCCCCCTGTACCTTGAAGCAGGCACACAGATGGCTGTCTCCCACATCCCGGAGCGAAGGCTCCTCGTTGTGGCATTTCTCCGCCGCAAACGGACAACGGGACGCAAATCTACAGCATTTCGGCGGGTTGACAGGAGATGTCACTTCTCCCTTGATGATCTGAAGTTCTCCTTTTTTATCCAGGTCCGGACTTGGGATGGCTGCAAGCAGAGCCTGCGTATACGGATGAAGCGGGGTTCGGAACAATTCCTTGGCCTCACACTGTTCGACGATCCTGCCCAGATACATAACGCAGATCTCATCAGAAATATGGCGCACTACGGAAAGATCATGCGTAATGAACATATAAGTCAGTTTTTTCTGTTCCTGGATATCCATCAGGATATTCAGGATCTGCGCCTGAATGGATACATCCAGGGCGGAAACCGGCTCATCGCAGACAATAAAAGACGGATCCAGAGAAAGCGCTCTGGCGATCCCGATCCTCTGGCGTCTTCCTCCGTCAAGCTCATGAGGATAGCTTCTGGCAAATCTCGGAGCGAGCCCCACCAGATCCATCAGTTCCTTTACATGCTCTTCTCTTTCTTTTTTATTGCTGTGCAGATGGTAGATGTCCATCGGCTCACCGATCAGCGCTGTAATATCCATTCTCGGATTCAGCGAAGAATACGGATCCTGGAAGATCATCTGCATTTCCCGGCGGAGCTCGTGGATCTCTCTTTTTTTCAATTTGCTGATATCTCTGTCGTTGTACCAGACTTTACCGCCGGTCACAGGCGTCAGGTGCAGCACCGTACGGCCAAGGGTAGATTTACCGCATCCGGATTCCCCTACGACGCCCAGTGTCGTTCCTCTTTTGATCTTGATGCTGACATTATCCACAGCATGCAGATATCCGGCAGGAACACTGAAATAAGTCCTGAGGTTTTCAGTCCTTAAGATATAATCTTCCATTATTCCTGTCCTCCTTCCGCATTGCCGTTCGATTCGAAGAGCTTGCATTTTACGATATGGCCATCACCGAGATCCACTACGGCAGGTTCACCGTTTTTACAGCTGTCGCACCTTCTCATGCATCTGTCATAGAAACTGCAATACTGTGGAAGATCCATCGGGTCGCTCATCAGGCCCGGTATCGGCTTCAGCCGTTCCTCGTCGCCGTCCAGTTTCGGGATGGACTCAAACAGACCTATCGTATACGGATGGGACGGATGACGGAACACCTGTTCCACAGTTCCCATCTCGATAATCTCACCGGCATAAATGACGGCGCACTTTTCACAGATATTGGCAACGATCCCGAAATCGTGGGTGATGAAGATCAGGGATGTTCCCATCTTTTCCTTCAGTTCCTTTATGGACTGCAGTACCTGCGCCTGGATCGTAACATCCAGTGCAGTTGTCGGTTCATCCGCGATCAACAGCTCGGGATTACACGCCAGAGCGATAGCGATGACAACCCTCTGTTTCATACCGCCCGAAAACTGATGTGGATAATCCGATACCCGTTCTTCCGGTATGCCGACGGTTTTCAGCATTTCCTTTGCCTTGTCCAGTGCTTCGGCTTTGGTCATTTTATTGTGGAGTCTTACGACTTCCGCGATCTGGTCTCCGACAGTCAGCACAGGATTCAGTGCTGTCATGGGATCCTGGAAGATCATACTGATATCATTGCCTCTGATGGCACGCATCTGTTTGACGGATTTATCAAACAGGTTTTCCCCTTTGAAACGGATCTCCCCTCTGATCACATGAGCAGGCGGCTTCGGAAGAAGCCCCATGATCGTAAGCGCGATCGTTGTTTTTCCTGCTCCGGTCTCCCCTACCATACCCAGGGATTCTCCTTTCTTAAGGGAGAATGAGACATTGTTGACCGCTTCTACAACACCATCCTGGGTCTCGTAGTGAACGATAACATTTTTCAGTTCGAGTAAATTGTCGTTATTTCCCAAGATCGTGCACCTCCTATTTCAGTCTCGGATCCAGCGCATCGCGCAGGCCGTCGCCAAACAGATTGATGGCAAAAACAGTGATCATGATCATAACGCCCGGGATAATGATGTAATACGGTGCGGATGTCAAAAACTCCCTTGCATTGGAAAGCATGGAACCCCATTCAGGAGTCGGCGCGGTAATGCCAAGGCCCAGATAGCTGAGAGAGGAAACAACAAGGATGCAGCCGGCAACGCCGAACGTTGTTGTAACGATGATCGGACCCAGGGCATTCGGAAGCATATGCTTAAACATCAGTCTCAGATTGCCTGCGCCGATCGCCCGTCCGGCTTCTATATAATCATTTTCTTTTACCGTATAAATGGCTGCTCGCGAGATACGCGCGTACAAAGGTATCAGCGCTATGGTATTGGCAATGATCATCTTGTCGATTCCATTTCCGAGAGCCGCCAGAACTGCGATCGCCAGAAGCATCGGCGGGATCGCCTGGATAATATCGCAAAGTCTCATGATAATATCTTCAAACAGTCCGCCGAAATACGCCGCCACGATCCCGATCACACCGCCGGTGACCAGGGAGCAGATCGCACAGAGAAGTCCTATGGGAAGTGATACCCGGGCACCGTAAACGATACGGGAAAAGATATCCCGCCCATAATTGTCCGTACCGAAGATATGCTCCGCACTGGGCGGCTGCAGTGTACAGCTGTAGTCCTGTGCCGTAGGATCGTATTTGGTGATCCATGGAGCAATGATCGCAACGATAATGAATATGGCTATGACGATCAGACCGGCTACTGCCGTTTTATTTCTGGCCAAACGTCTCCAGGCCTCTTTGAACGGAGAAGCAATATAGCCAACCGGTCTTCTTTTGTTTATCTTCATCTGCCTTTCAATGGCAGGTGTTACGATCTTAGACATGATCAGCCCTCCTTTGCAAAACTGGCCAGGAGTTTTTTACGCTCTGCCTTTGATATTCCGTGTGACTTGTATTTGGCCTTGATACGCGGGTCAACGAATGCATAGGCGATATCCACAAGAAGATTGATGATGCTGAATACAAAGGCCAGGATCAGCACGCCGCCCTGCATGACCGGATAATCCCTGCCGGAAAGTCCGTCCAACATGTACTTGCCGATACCGGAGATCGAGAAAACCGTTTCGATCGTCACCGCTCCGCCGAGCAGCGATCCAAGCTGGGAGCCCACATTGGTGATGATCGGGATCAGGGCATTCCTGAGTCCGTGTTTCAGCATGACGACTGACTCTTTCTGACCTTTGGCTCTCGCTGTACGGATATAATCCTGGCGGACAACATCCAGCATACTGGATCTGGAAATACGGGCAATATTGGCTGCTGCTCTGAGTCCCAGCGTGGCGACGGGAAGGATCCACCCGAGCCACGATCGTATGCCGAAGGCCGGAACCCAGCCCAGGTTAACGGCAAATGCCAGAATGAGCATGAGACCCAGCCAGAATTCAGGCATGGAGCAGAATATCAGTGAGGCAATGATGCAGGCATTATCAATGACCGAATACTGTTTTACCCCGGCCAGAACCCCCAACGGGACACCCACAAGGATTGCCACAGCCAGAGACAGCAGCGCTAGCTTAATCGTATTGGGGAATCTGAGCATGATCTCGTCCCAGACCGGTTTCTTGGTCTTGTAGGAAACGCCGATAGAACCTTTTGTAACGATATCCACAATGTATTTGCCATACCGATAGACCAGCGGTTTATCCAGTCCCAGTTCTGCTCGAACTTCCTGTCTGGTCTCTTCACTCGCATTTTCACCGACCAGCATGGAGACCGGATCACCGGGGGTGATCGCCGTAAGGATAAATACAATCGTGATAACCCCTAGCAGAACAGGTATCAGCCATAATATTCTTCTTATCACAAACCTGATCACGGAAAAACCTCCCCACTCATCTAATTGTAGAAATTACACAAAAAATGCTTTTATTGACTTATTCTCTCACAACAATCTGCATATAGCAAGAAATTGACTTGCTTTTATTTTTTGAAAAAAAGAATAAATGGGAAAGCAAAAAAGCTTTTTTGGAATAACATACCAAAAAAGCTCCTGTGAAATAACTTTCACAGGAGCCCTTGTACATTTTTCGAAACAGATGTTTATTTCATAGCTTCCGCAACTGCAACCGCGACTGCTACAGTAGCGCCGACCATCGGGTTGTTGCCCATGCCGATCAGTCCCATCATTTCCACATGCGCCGGTACGGATGAAGAACCTGCGAACTGCGCATCTGAATGCATTCTTCCCATGGTGTCGGTCATGCCGTAAGAAGCCGGGCCGGCTGCCATATTGTCCGGATGAAGGGTACGTCCCGTACCGCCGCCGGATGCAACGGAGAAATACTTCTTGCCCTGCTCAATGCATTCCTTCTTGTAGGTGCCGGCTACCGGATGCTGGAACCTGGTGGGGTTCGTGGAGTTACCGGTAATGGAAACGTCTACGCCTTCCTTATGCATGATGGCGACGCCTTCCTGTACATCATTGGCACCATAGCAGTTTACCTGGCCTCTGACACCTTCCGAATATCTTGTACGGGAGATCTCTTTCAGTTCGCCTGTGAAATAATCATATTCTGTCTGCACATAGGTAAATCCATTGATCCTGGAGATAACTTTGGCAGCATCTTTTCCAAGTCCGTTCAGGATGACACGCAGCGGTTTGGTTCTGACACGGTTGGCTTTCTCAGCAATACCGATAGCGCCTTCTGCGGCTGCAAAAGACTCATGGCCTGCCAGGAAAGCAAAGCACTCTGTCTCTTCTTCCAGGAGCATTTTTCCTAAATTACCGTGGCCGAGACCTACTTTTCTCTGGTCAGCAACAGAACCGGGGATGCAGAATGCCTGAAGGCCTTCGCCGAGCGTAGCGGCGATATCAGCTGCACGGGTCTGTCCCTTCTTGATTGCAAGAGCTGCGCCGAGGGTATATGCCCAGCACGCATTTTCAAAGCAGATCGGCTGGATTCCTTTTACCTGCGCATAGATATCAAGTCCTTTATCCTTGGTGATCTTTTCTGCCTCTTCCAGCGAGGAGATTCCATACTGCTCCAGAACTTTATTGATCTGATCGATACGTCTTTCATAAGATTCAAATAATGCCATGTTCTCCCCTCCCTTCTACTCACATCTCGGGTCAATGATCTTAACAGCATCGGCGACACGGCCGTACTGGCCTTTTGCCTTCTCCCATGCGGTATTGGGATCATCACCCTTCTTGATGAAATCTGTCATCTTGCCAAGGCTTACGAACTGATATCCGATGATCTCGTCATGTTCATCCAGCGCAATGCCGGTCACATAACCTTCCGTCATTTCCAGATAACGCGGTCCCTTTGCCTTCGTTCCATACATGGTACCGACCTGGCTTCTAAGACCTTTGCCAAGGTCCTCCAGTCCTGCGCCTACCGGAAGTCCGCCTTCAGAGAATGCTGTCTGGCTGCGGCCGTAAACGATCTGAAGGAACAGTTCTCTCATGGCTGTATTGATGGCGTCGCATACCAGGTCAGTGTTCAGAGCTTCCAGGATCGTCTTGCCCGGAAGGATCTCTGATGCCATAGCGGCAGAATGGGTCATTCCGGAGCATCCGATGGTCTCCACCAATGCTTCTTCGATAATGCCGTCCTTGACATTCAGCGTCAGTTTACAGGTTCCCTGCTGCGGTGCACACCAGCCGATGCCGTGTGTCAGTCCGTTGATATCCTTGATCTCTTTTGCTTTTGTCCATTTCCCTTCCTGCGGAATGGGAGCAGGACCATGATCCGTGCCTCTTGCAACCGGGCACATTAATTCCACTTCTTTTGAATAGATCATCTGAGCCTCCTCTTTACCTTTTTGTCATCTATTGTTTTGTCTGCCCTGAAATCTGCAGGCAGATTCAATCTCATGCATTCTATCAGACATTCCCTGCGCTTTCAAGGAATTTCCCCGTACTTCCGAAACCGCCGGCACCTCTTTGTGTTTCCTTCAGTTCCTGCACTTCCTCCCACTGCGCTGCAAGGAAGGGGGTGATCACGATCTGGGCGATCCTCTCTCCGGGAGAGATCTGCCTCGCTTCTTTGGAATGATTATACAGGGAAACCATGATCTCCCCCCGATAATCCGCATCGATCACGCCGACCTTATTGGACGGTGCAAGTCCCTGCTTCACAGCCAGCCCGCTGCGGGCAAATATGAGACCTACATATCCCACCGGAATCTCCATCGCCAGGCCGGTATGTACGAGATATGCTTCTCCCGGCAGGACCGTCACCGGTTCTTTCACACAGGCATACAGATCCGCTCCCGCAGAAAATTCCGTGCCGTATGTCGGAAGGACTGCCTTGTCATTTAATTTCTTTACCGCAATCTTCATGTTCTTGCACCTCTCCTCAACCGAAAGCCACCCGTTCTGCCGCCGGAATAAAAAACAATAATTACTGATACAGGTTATTTCCTTCGTGAAAGTGAATAGAATCTGAACTTTCAGGAAGGAAATAACCTGTATCGGAAATATGTTTTTTTATTGTGTCGGTAATTTAAAAGAACTCTTCAGCGAAACAATCCGGTTGAAAACCAAATGGTCGGCGGCAGTATCCTTTGGATCAACCGCGAAATACCCCTGCCGGACAAACTGGAACCTGTCATAGGCTTTTGCGTCTTCCAGTGCCGGTTCTACATAACAGTTCGGCATGATCGTCAGTGAATCCGGATTGATATTTCTCTCCGCATCCACCAGCTGCTCGTACAGCCTTGCCTCTGTCTTTAACGCATGCCTTGCGGATACCCAGTGGATCGTGCCCTTCACCTTACGGCCGTCCGGTGCAGAACCGGACCTTGTTTCGGGATCATAGGTCACATGCACCTCGGTTACTTTTCCGTCTGCATCCTTTTTGTAATCCACACAGGTCACAAAATAGGTATTCATCAGCCGGACTTCATTTCCCGGAAACAGCCTGAAATATTTCTTCGGGGGATCCTCCATGAAATCTTCCCGGTCAATATACAGCTCCCTGCAGAACGGGATTTTCCTGGTCCCCATTTCCTCATTTTCCGGATTGTTGACAGCATCGATCCATTCCACCTGATCTTCCGGATAATTGTCGATGATCAGCTTTACAGGATCCAGCACAGCCATATAACGCGGCACCTTCGGCTTCAGATCTTCCCTGATGCAGTACTCCAGCATTGCGTAATCCGAAGAGCTCTGTGCTTTGGAAACACCGGAAAGTTCGATAAACATACGGATGGATTCCGGAGTAAAGCCTCTTCTTCTGAGTGCTGCGATCGTCACCAGGCGGGGATCATCCCAACCATCGACCACGCCGTCCGCTACCAGCTGCTTGATATAGCGTTTTCCGGTGATCACACCGGTCAGGTACATCTTGGCAAATTCAATCTGCCTCGGCGGCTGCTCAAAGCCAATGTTTTTCACGACCCAGTCATATAAAGGACGGTGATCTTCAAATTCCATTGTGCAGATGGAATGCGTCACGCCTTCCACCGCGTCCTCGATGGGATGGGCAAAGTCATACATGGGATAAATACACCATTGATCTCCTGTCCTGTGATGGGATACATGGGCAACCCGGTAAATAACGGGATCACGCATGTTCATATTCGGAGAAGACATATCGATCTTCGCCCGAAGAACTCTGGCACCGTCTTCCACTTCGCCGTTTTTCATCTGTTCAAACAGGGCAAGATTTTCTTCCACGCTCCTGTTCCTGTAAGGACTTTCCTTGCCAGGCTGTTCGAACGTTCCTCTGTATTCCCTGATCTCATCTGCCGTCAGATCGCAGACATAGGCTTTGCCGTCCTTGATCAGTTTTACAGCTGCTTCATACATTTTCTCGAAATAATCCGAAGCGAAATACAGCCTGTCTTCGAAATCAGCACCCAGCCATTCCACATCTGCCTTGATAGATTCCACGAATTCCACATCTTCCTTGGTAGGATTCGTATCATCAAAACGAAGGTTGAATGTACCATTATATTCTTGTGCAAGTCCGTAGTTCAGCAGGATCGATTTGGCGTGTCCGATATGAAGGTACCCATTCGGTTCCGGAGGGAACCTGGTCTCCACATGGTCATAAACGCCTTCTGCCAGGTCTTTGTCTATTTCATTTTCAATAAAATTTCTTGAAACTCTTGCTTCTTCCATACTTTCATCCGTCTCCATGCTCCGGCGGTAGGATGACCGCCAAATAACATTTCCCGATAACAAAAGCGAGGCCGTATATTCCGGCAAAAGGCAATTTATAGAGCCTCCTGCAAAAACATATCTGCCTCGCTGAATTCTCAGAATTTACTGTAATGCATTCTTAGCTGTTTCCACAAGCTGTGCAAAAGCGGCGGGATCGTTTACTGCGATGTCTGCCAGGACCTTTCTGTTCAGGTCAGAGCCTGCCAGTTTTAATCCATGCATAAACTTGCTGTAGGACAGGTCATTCAGTCTGGCTGCTGCGTTGATACGGGCGATCCACAGCTGTCTGAACTGACGTTTTCTCTGCTTTCTGCCTGCATAGGAGCTGGCAAGTGCATGCATGACGGACTGCTTAGCGATTCTATACTGTTTTGATCTGGCACCTCTGTATCCTTTTGCCAGTTTCAGCGTTCTGTTATGTCTTTTCTTGGCATTTAAGCCACCCTTAATTCTTGCCATAATTCATTCCTCCAATCTAATCCTACAGGTATGGTAAGATCTTCTTCATGTTCTTAACATTGGTAGCATCAGTCATTGTTGCTTTACGAAGATTACGTTTTCTCTTTGTAGTCTTCTTAGTAAGAATATGGCTCTTGAATGCCTTATTTCTCTTTAAGTTACCATCTGCTGTCTTTTTGAAACGCTTAGCAGCTGCTCTTTTTGTTTTTACCTTTGGCATATCTATCCCTCCTGCACTAATTATATTATTGACTGATTATTTCTTTTTGGTCAGGAACATAACCATATTCCTTCCCTCAACCTTCGGCGGCTTATCAACATTTGCCACATCCGACAGCATTTCCGCAAAATCATCCAGGATGTGCTTGCTCTCGTTCATATGAGCCATTTCACGTCCGCGGAACCGGAGCGCGACCTTGACTTTGTCGCCTTTTTCAATGAACTTTCTGGCATTATTTGCTTTCGTCTTAATATCGTTAACATCGATATTCGGAGAAAGGCGGATCTCTTTCACATCAACTGTTCTCTGTTTCTTCTTGGCTTCCTTCTCTCTCTGAAGCTGCTCGTAACGGAACTTGCCGTAGTCGATGATCCTGCAAACAGGCGGTTCTGCCTTCGGCGCGATAAGAACCAGATCCACTTCCGCTTCTTCCGCTTTTGCAAGAGCGTCCTGAAGGCTGAAGATTCCAAGCTGCTGTCCTTCTTCTCCGAGAAGTCTCACTTCTTTTGCACGGATTTGTTCATTAATTAAGTTGTCGATAATTGTACCTCCCAAGTGATAAACACTTTTACAATGACCCTGAAATACTCCTCCTGTTCATATCTGCTTTTCCGGTAACTGCCTTGCAGAGTATAAAAAAAGCAGATATCTGAATATCCGCTCTCAAATCCAGAAACAGCCCATCCTGCAGGTCTGTCTGAAGATATAAACCCACGTGCGCTCCCTTGCGACGGGGTGAGAGTCGGACTCTTCTTTGTTTTCAAACGCTTGTCTATACTAGCATTTATCGCACTGCCTGTCAACCTGAAAATTTGATCAGCAGGAGCTCAACGCCAAGTTGATCCTGAATGTCTCCTGATTTGCAGCGTCTGTCCGTTTCTGCGATGGCATCCAGCATCTGTTCAATCTGTTCAATCGAATAATAGCGCAGGCACCTGATCAGCCGGTCTACCGCAAACGAAGGCTTTCCTACTTCCCGGGAAATCTCCCTCGAATTCATGCGTTTTTCATACAGTTCCGCCACCTGGAGCATTGTCCGCAGCTGCATACGCAACATGGCCAGAATATAAAGCGGAGCCTCCCGGTTCGCCAGAAGATCCCGGTATTTCGCCAGGACTTTCCGCGTATTTTTCTCACACATCGCCTGCAGCATATCGAAGATCCTGGATTCCGTCACTTCAGAAGAGATTGCCAGGATATCCGCGTCTTCGATCACTTCCCGGTCTCCGACGAAACTTACGATCTTCTCAAATTCTCTCCTGAGCAGATCATAATCAAGTCCTACTCTGCCGGTCAGCAATTCCAGTGTACTCTTCCTGACCTTTTTGCCTGCTGCGGCAAATCCTCTGGCCAGCCAGCTTACCAGGACTTCTTCTGTATCCTGGCCGCATTCGCAGACATTTCCGTTCTTTGCGATCAGTTTGAAGATTCTTTTATTTTTCGCTGCATTTTCCTCAAAGAACGCCAGACAGGTCGTCTCCGGAACGCTGCTGACAATCTTTTCCAGAAGATCGTTCGATCCTGTCTTTTCCGACGCTTCTCCTTCCTCTCCGCCTGATTTTCCGGCTTTGAACTTCCCTGAGTTTTCGATGATGAGAAGACGCTTTTGTGCAAAGAAAGGCAGTGTCTGTGATGTGTCGTATACCGCCTGCCAGTCAATGTCCTTGCCTTCATATTCCGAGAGATTCATGGTATTTCCCCCGGCAACCGCCTTTTTCAGAAGTTCTTTATAATAGCGTCTTTTATAAGCCTCTTCTCCGTAGAAAAGGTACAGGTTCGCGATATTGCCTTTTTTGATCTCTTCCGCTGCTGACATCATGGCATTATCATAATCCCGTTTCCCATTTTCATGCAAGCAGTTTATTTTCGATCTCGCTGATGATGAGATTGATGTTGATATTGCCGTATCGGTCATCATAAGTCACGATCAGGTTATCCCATGGTACGATCCCGGCAGATTCAAAGGCGTTCATTTTCTTTTTATGCCTCTCCCTGTACTCTTCCTTCGTCATCATCCCGGCATGTTCCCAGTAGATCACCCTTCCGTCCGGAAGCAGGATCGTAAAATCCGGCCGGTATTCTACACCTCCTATTATGATCGGTTTTTCATATCGAAAAGTAATATGATACTGCAGCAGCAGTTCGTAGATGATCAGTTCGGATTTTGATCTGACGATCGTCCCGTCACTGGTTATATGTCTGGTCTGCGTATCTGAAAATACAAACGTTGGATATTTTGCATTCAGGAATTCTTCTGTTCTTTTCTTTTGAGCAGCAGATTGCGTTGCAATGCTTTCCTCCCCTGTGTCAAAGCTCAAAAAGTCACATAATCGTTCCGGCATCTTCCTGAGGATCTCCTGAACACTGATTTTTTCCGCCGATCGCACAGCCTCCTTCAAATCCATAATATATTGATCTATCAGGGAAAGGTTAATCGTCAAAAAAGTCTTCAGAGACAATGCCCTGAGCATACCCTGATCTTTTGTGATAAAGAAGCCTGAACTGTTGTTCATGATCCTTTTATAGTAGACATATGTTTTCCCGTTTTTCTTCTGCTGATAGATTTTGACCTCACCTTCCGGCAGTCCGTCAATACGTGCAGCAACGTTTTTTCTGATCATTTCCATGTTTCTGATCAGCATTTCCAGTCCTTCATGATATTTCATTTTGTTCCGCCTTTCTTAGTTCTATCGATCTGATGAGTTCAAGACGCCTGTATAATATGTTCCCCTGAGATTTCTATGCTGCAGCTGATTCCTTCCGCTGTATCTTCCCTCTTCTGCAACAATTGCTCCTTTAAAGGTCACGTCCGTATAATGGTGTAAATTGAATATTGTAAGAGCCAAAGGCTCATCCTTTAGGTATAATATCATTCGACCAAAAACAACAAATACCGGGGAGGACGAACACAATGGCTCAACTCAATATTACATTGAATCAGGAAG
>JAFWOB010000080.1 GCA_017510065.1 Parasporobacterium sp. | reverse complement strand
ATTTCAGGAATTTCGGTCAAAAAAATCTGATAGTATACTTTTCGTAAATCGATATATAAAAGTCTGTTTTCAGCAGGTCTGTCTGCATAAACAATACGAGGTATTTTCTATGAATCATCATCTGGAACAGCTCAGAGAACGAGCGCTGAAGCGGTATTATCCCATCTGTATCAATAAATATAAACTGGTCTGTGAATCGATGAAACAAAGCCAGGGACTGCCCATTATCATGCGCAGGGCGATGGTGCTTGACAATGTCCTTCGGAACATCCGGATCTTCATCGATGACTGCGACCTGATCGTCGGAAACGGCGCCAGTAAAACAGGCGCTCTGGAGATCGAGCCGGATTACGGTCAGTGGGACAAGGACGAGGTCGACGCCCTTCGCGCAGAGGGATACTCCTTTGATGAAGCGGATGAGGAAGAACTTTACGCCCTGAATGAACAGTACCAGCCCACCAGTATCCAGGATGCGATGCTGTGGGCATTCCAGGGAAATGAGCAAATGGAAGCTTTTATGAGATCCGGGATGACGCTTCCTCCCTGGCGGCTGAAGGTGGGCAAGCAGGCCGGCGGCGGTCTTGCAAGAAGCGGCCTGGGATTAAGTCCCGGCATGGTTCTGATGTGTATGGATTATGAGCAGGTCCTTAATAAAGGAATCGCCGCAATGGTGGAAGAATGCGACGCGGAGCTGGCAGCCATTGATTTTAATGATAAGGGAAGCTATGACCGCGCGATCACCCTGAAAGCCATGAAAATCTCCCTGCAGGCCGTGATCGCTCATGCACAGCGGTATGCGCAGCTGGCGGAGGAGATGGCGGAAACAGCCAAGGAGCCCAGAAAACAGGAACTTCTGGAAATTGCTGAGATCTGCAGGTGGGTACCGGCCAATAAACCGAGAACCTTCCGGGAAGCGCTTCAGTTCTTCTGGTTTCTGTTTCTTGTGATGACTCCGGGAGCAACCGCGTCGATGGGACGGTTTGATCAGTACATGTATCCTTTCTACAAAGCGGATATTGAAGCCGGCCGGACTACCGATGAAGAAGTGATCGAACTTCTGGAGATGCTGCGTTACCGGAATATGGAGATCCGCGGCGTAGGCGGCAAACAGACCCGGAAGCGTCAGTCCGGTATGGCAAAATGGCATAATATGACGATCTGCGGAGTGAAGCGGGACGGCAGCGACGCCACCAATGAGCTGAGTTACCTGATCCTGGAAGCTGCTAAAAGGACAAGATGTCCGCATCACACGATCACCATGCGGATCGCTCCTTCCACACCGGATGCGATCATACAGAAAGGCCTGGAACTGCAGCGGATGGGTCTTTCCCTTCCGGCTTTTGTCGGGGACAAATCCTATATCGATTTCTTCCATGGCTACGGAACCAGCCTGGAGGATGCAAGGGATTACTGCATGACCGGATGTCTGGACGGGGAGATCCAGGGCCGTTCCATTACTATGGAAGTGGAGATGTTCGGTGTCCCGAGGGTATTGGATGTGTATCTCAATAACGGGATCGATGCTCTCACAGGCCTTCAGCTGGGACATGTGACCGGAGATCTGGACAGGTTTGCCACGTATGAGGAGTTCCGGGACGATTTTCTGAAGGAACTGGAATACTTCATCCGCATGGGAACCAAACGATGCTCCATTGCCATCTACGCAACGCAGCAGAATTTCCCGGATCCTTTAAAATCCGCTTTTATGCATGACGGCGTCAGGGAAGGGATCGATCTTCATCACAGACGTTTTGTCATTGATAATTACAGCACCCTGAATCCGGTGGGAATGGTCAACCTTGGCAATTCCCTGGGAGCGATCAAATCCGTGATCTATGATCAGAAGCTTGCCACTTTGTCTGAACTGAAAAAGGCACTGGATGCCAACTGGGAAGGATATGAAAAACTGCATCAGGCATGTAAGAATGTCCTGAAATACGGGAACGGGGATGAGAAGGCAGACGCTTTTGTCGCCGATCTGTATCAGTACTGGATAGACTGCCTGGAGAAGATCCCGGCTATCCCATACGGCTACAACAAGTCCACGGCCATCTCCGTGACATCTCATCAGCCTGCGGGAGAGCTGTGCGGTGCCACACCGGATGGGCGGTGTGCCCATGATATCCTGGCAGACGGATGTGCATCCCCGATGGCCGGAACAGATGAAAACGGACCGCTGAAAGTATTCTCCAGTGCCCTGAAGATTCCGCAGGACAAATTCCAGGCGATGCTGCTGAATATGAAATTCCATCCAAGTGCCCTGAAAACAGATGAGGACCTGAACAAACTGGCCAGCGCCATGAAGATCTATTTCGCAAACGGCGGAAAACATGTACAGTTCGTGATCTGTGACCAGGAGACCCTGAAGGACGCCAAAGTCAATCCGGACCAGCATTCGGATCTGATGGTGCGTGTCGCCGGATACAGCGCATACTTTGTACAGCTGGGCGGAAAGCTGCAGGATGAAGTGATCTCCAGGACCAGCAACACGCAGGTATCATAAAGGGACTGCCGGCAGACCCTTTGATGTGCCGCTTGAGCGGATGTAACAGAAGAAAGGCAGAACAAGATGATTCGATATGTCATAAAACGTATCCTGATGATGATCCCGGTTCTTCTCGGTGTTTTGATCATCATATTTGCCCTGACAGCCCTGTGTCCCGGCGACCCGGTGACCAGTATCCTGGGCAGTGACGCGCCGGAAGAGGCAAAAGAGCAGCTGGCAGAGCAGCTGGGATTGAACGATCCGATCTATGTCCGGTTTGGAAAATATATCGTAAACCTGGTTACAAAGGGAGATCTGGGAACTTCTTATATTACAAAGCAGCCGGTTATGGGAGAGATCCTGAACAGGCTTCCCACAACGGCGATCCTTGCTTTCGGATCCATCATCGTAGCGATTTTGATCGGAGTGCCGCTGGGGATTCTTTCGGCTGTCAAACAATACTCCTGGATCGACAATGTGTCGATGGTGCTGGCCCTGGTCGGGGTATCCATGCCCCAGTTCTGGCTGGGGCTTCTGCTGATGCTGCTGTTTGCGGTGCATCTGAATATCCTGCCGACTTCCGGTGTGACCAATCCTTTGGGCTGGATCCTTCCGATGGTAACCCTGGGCTTTTGTTCCGCTGCGAATATTGCCCGTATATCCCGTTCCAGTATGCTGGAAGTTACAAGAGCGGATTATATCCGCACGGCTAGAGCGAAAGGACAGAAGGAATTCAAGATCGTGATGGGTCATGCGTTCCGCAATGCCCTGATCCCGATCGTCACGACAGTAGGATCGCAGGTGGGCAGTATGCTGGGCGGCTCCATTGCCATTGAAAACGTTTTTGCGATCCCGGGTCTGGGAACCTATATGGTAGGTGCCATGAACGCCAGAAACTATCCGGCGATCCAGGGCGGCGTTTTCTTTGTGGCGATCGTCTTCAGTGTCGTGAATCTGCTGGTGGATATTTCCTATGCCTTTATCGATCCCAGGATCATGGCTACCTATCAGCGAAAGAAAAAGAAGAAACGGCCCGACGCAGCTTCCGGTGCTGCCGCAGCAGGTTGAAGGGAGGAATAGAAATGGCAAAAAATGTGACTCCCGCAATGGAGCGTTACAGGGCAAAACAGACAAAGAAAAAGGACCGGAAACAAATTTCCGGACCTTTCAAGGAAGCTTTCAAAAGACTGCTTCGCAATAAGCTTGCGATCGTCGGTATGGTCATCGTGATCCTGATCATCCTGGTGGCGATCTTTGCACCGATCCTGGCGCCTTTCGGCTATGACGACCAGGACTATATGTCGATCCTGCAGGGACCAAGCGCCGCCCACTGGCTGGGAACGGATAATTTCGGCCGTGATATCCTGAGCAGGCTGATCTACGGATCCCGGGTATCGATTCCGGTAGGTTTTATCTGCTCGGCATTTTCCCTGGTCTTCGGGTGCGGTCTCGGCGTGATCGCAGCCTTCTACGGAGGAGTCGTGGAAGAAGTGATCATGAGGATCATGGATGTACTGTCCGCAATCCCGGCCATGCTGTTTGCCATCGCCGTACTGGCGGCACTGGGAAACGGTACGGACAAACTGATCATCGCTATCGGTCTTTCCACGCTGCCTTTATTTGCCAGAGTGGCAAGAAGCGCGATCTATACGGTCAAGGAAGCAGATTATATCGAATCCTCCCGGGCGATCGGAGCCGGAAGTTTCCGGCTGATGCTCCGGCATATGCTCCCGAACGCGCTGGGGCCGATCATTGTTATCACCACATTCTCTGTGGCAATGAATATCCTGGTAGTATCTTCCCTGAGCTATCTGGGACTTGGCATTGTGCCTCCCACGGCAGAATGGGGATCCATTCTGGCCAGCGCGAAGACGTATATCACCACGGCGCCGCATTTTATCATCTTTCCTGGTGTGATCATCATGATCACGGTATTTGCACTGAACCTGCTGGGAGACGGAGTGCGGGATGCATTTGACCCGAAACTGAAATAGGAGGCGGTTCCATGGATGATAGAAAGAAAGTATTGGAAATCAATGATCTGGTCGTTCATTATGAGACGGATGACGGAATCGTCGAAGCGGTGAACGGCGTCAATATCGAGCTCAGACAGGGAGAGATCCTGGGTCTGATCGGAGAAACAGGAGCGGGAAAGACGACGATCGCGCTGTCTATCCTGAATCTGCTGCCGCATCCGCCGGCTCACGTGATCCGGGGAGAGATCAGGCTGAACGGACGGAATGTCTTTCAGTTATCGGCTCATGAACTGAGAAATATGCGGGGCAGCGAGGTCAGTATGATCTTTCAGGATCCGATGACTGCTCTCAATCCGACGCACCGGGTTGGAGATCAGATCGCGGAAATGATCCGGCTCCATAAAAAAGTGTCCAAAGTAGAGGCACAGAATGAAGCGGTCAAAATGCTGCAGATGGTGGGAATCTCCCCGGAACGGTATACGGATTTTCCGCATCAGTTTTCCGGCGGGATGAAGCAGCGTGTGGTGATCGCCACCGCCCTGGCCTGCAATCCGGGACTGCTGATCGCGGACGAGCCCACT
>JAFWOB010000003.1 GCA_017510065.1 Parasporobacterium sp. | reverse complement strand
GCGCTCAGCATTATCATTGGTATCGTGTTCGTGATCCTGGCATCCCTTTTCATGCTGGCAGATTTTGACACCATTCAGCGCTGCGTGGAAAACCAGGTCGACAAGAAATACGAATGGATGGCAGCATGGGGCCTTGCCTACACGATCCTTTACATTTACTTCAAGATCCTGCGGATCCTGATCATGATCTTCGGCAACGGCAGGCGGTCGAAATAAGACCTTCTGTTTCTGACATAAAAAAAACAGGTTTGGAAACCAAACCTGTTTTTTTGTCAGCGAAAAATCCGCACCGAAAAACTATTTCCCCAGCAGGATATTCAGCACCACTTCATCCATAAATTCGCCTTCACAGATCCGTTCTTCATAGTTTTCAATACCGCACCATTTTGAAAAGGCATACTTGGTAGCATCATCGTAAATGCCGGTGATCTCACCGCTGTAATGGCCTTTTTCTTTTAATGCTGTCTGCACCTGTCTGCAGATTTCTCCCTCCATAGGGACTTTCACTTCCGTTGTTCCGAAATAAAGTTCATGGAGTTCCAAAAGATGTGCCAGCTTTCCGATCGGATCCGGATCATCATCTACACGAAGGTCGATCATGCGGTCATTGAATCCGCCGTAACTTCCATGCTCCTTCACAACCAGAAGTGCGGCTGCCTGCCTGCCCCTGGAGTCTCCCCCTGCCTGCTGCGCCGCATCCAGGGCTTCTATCAACCTGTGAGCCAGAGAACCTTCCGAATGCTGAAAAGACTCTGCCATGGCTTCCACTGTCTCTTTATTGACCAGGATATTTCCCTGACAGGAAAAATTCGGCCCGCAGATCCCACCTGCCCAGTCACTGCATTCTTTTCCGGTATAGGTATAGGAATTCCCCCTGGAATCCACAACGCCCACCTGTCTCTGGTCCCTGCCTTCATCCATGGTCACCAGCGCATCAACGACCTGCTTGGCGCTGTATCCCTTCTGCAGAAGGATAAGTCCCAGTTCGCCGTAATCAAGGTTAGCATTGGCCTGTGTCGCGATGGCACCTGCACCGGCCTTTGCAAAGGGGACCGCTGCGCCTGCCGCCAGAAACTTGGACTGCACCGCTACTCCCCATTCCTGTTTTTCCGGATCAAATCCGACAATTGAAAAGGTTGAAATTGTTTTCATGTTGCTCTCCTCTTTCAAAATATTTGAAAATCTGCTGCCCTGGCAATTTATAACCATTTCGCCGCTTTACAGCTTTACTATAGTAGATTGTCTTTCCGAAGGAAAATGAATTATAATTCACTTTACACTTTTATGCTGTTTACTATATTATATTTAAAATTTAGTATGTTAAATCAATAAAGTTTTTACCTTTGACAGTTATTCCTCCAGTTCAGGCCGGCGTGTAAAAAACATTGTACCTGCCTGTTTTTTCTTCTCAGTATTTCAGCAAAAGGAAAACCTTGATGTTAACGATCAATAAAACCTCATCTGTTTACAAAATGTCCGCACGCAATGCCGCTGCAGCTTCCTGCAGATCGGGCGAGACCGTTGTATTTGAAACGGAAGACTGTTTCGGCGGGCAGATCCAATCAGAATCCCAACTTATGAACGGTATCAGCTGGGATAATATCAATCCGGCCACAGGCCCTTTATTTATCGAAGAAGCGCAGCCAGGAGACATTCTCAAAGTGGAGATCTTCTCCATCGAACTGGCTGATCACGGCGTTATGTGCGATTCTCCGGGGGAAGGCATCACCGGGCAGGTCCTGACCGAAGAAGCCACGAAATTTTTCCCTGTTTCAGAAGGCTGTGCCGTATTCAATGACAAACTGAAATTCCCCGTAAAACCTATGATCGGCGTGATCGGAACCGCCCCGGAAGAAGGATCCGAAATTGAGACCGGCACTCCCGGCGCTCACGGCGGCAACATGGACTGCAATATGATCGGAGAAGGCTGTACTCTGTATCTTCCGGTGCATGTCCCCGGCGCTCTTCTGGCCATGGGCGACGTACATGCTCTCATGGGCGACGGCGAAGTCTGTGTCTGCGGCGTTGAGATCCCGGCCAGGATCACCGTCACAGTAAGTGTGATAAAAGGGAAAAAACTTCCCACACCGTTTCTGGTCACACCGGAGAAGTTCATGACGATCTATTCCGCCGCCAATCTGGACGCGGCTGTCAGCGGAGCAACCCTTCGCATGCGTTCCTTCCTGATCGATGAACTGGGAATGGGACAGCACGAGGCGGGGTTCCTCCTCAGTACCATCGGAAACGCGCGGATCTGCCAGTGTGTGGATCCCATGGAGACCTGTCGCATGGAAGTCAGCCGATATGTAACGGATCAGTACGGTTATACATTTTTCTGATATAAGAACTGCCTTTCCGGCAGTTTTATCCCAAACCTATGTCTCTATGAGTAGGCAGCATTGCAACAAACAACGGAGAGCAACATGAGTAAGTACATAGGACGAAAACTTCTGCAGTTTCTTATCATTATGGTCATTACAAGCGTGATCATTTTTATCATGGTAAGATTGTCCAAAACAGATCCTCTGACCGCGATCGTCGGCGGCAAGCAGACATCCGCAGAAACACTGGAACAGCTGAAGATCAAATTCGGGTTAGACAAAACCTTTGTGCAGCAGTATTTCTCATGGATCGGCGGTCTCTTCCGGGGAGAACTGGGCATGAGTTTTAAATACCAGATCTCTATCAATGAACTCTTTGCGGACAGATTCCCGATCACCATCGGTCTGGTACTGCTCTCCACCATCATCGCTCTTGTCATCGCCATTCCGTCGGGTGTCCTTGCGGCAGTCAAAAAGAACCGGGCAGCTGACAGGATCATTTCCATTATCAGTGTCTTTCTCGCAGGATGTCCGCCGTTTTTCATGTCGCTGCTGTTCATCCTGTTCATCGCCAGATATCTGCCGTCCTATCAGTTTACGGGCGGCTATTCCAACTTCCGTGAGTATTTCCTGCGGATCCTGGCTCCATCGATCGCCCTGGCCTTTACCATGATCGCCCTGGCCTGCCGGATCACCCGGGCAAGCATGATCGAACAGCTGAACGCGCAGTATACGCAGACAGCCGTTTCTAAAGGCGTTACGGAGCGCCAGCTGGTATGGGGACACAACTTCCGCAATGCGGTGATCCCCGTGCTGAGCGTTGTCAGCGTGCAGATCGGCGGCATGATCGCCGGCTCCGTACTGGTCGAGAATGTCTTCTCCCTGTCAGGCCTCGGGACCCTTCTGATCGACAGTATCAAAACCAGTGATTATGTAGTCGTTCAGGATATCACCATGCTCATGGTCCTCATCTTTATGGTGATCAGTACACTGGTGGATATTCTCTATGCACTGATCGATCCCAGGATCAGAGCCAATTAGGAGGTGCGGCATGAAGAAAGACAAAACAGTCAATTACGGAAAATTCTTTACCGCACCGGTGATCATCTCCCTGGCCGTTCTGATCATTATCATCGGAAGTGTTATCTTTGCGGACCTGATCGCTCCTTATGATCCGAATGCCCTGGACATGAAGAACATGCTTAAGGACCCCTCTTCCCTTCACTGGCTCGGCACGGACAAGGTCGGCCGGGACATCTTCTCCCGCCTCCTCTTCGGCGGCAGGACAAGCCTTCTTTCTGCCCTCGGCGTAGTAGGGATCTCTGTGATCATCGGTGTGCCGGTCGGCCTGTTATCGGGTTACTACGGCGGCAAACTGGATACGCTCCTGATGAGGATCTGCGATATCATCGTATCTTTCCCGGCGCTTTTGCTGGCGTTCGTTTTCGTTGCCGCATTCGGAAGGAGCCTGACCAACGCGATCCTGGCCCTGGGCATTGTGTATATCCCTATGCTGGCCAAGCTGACCCGGTCCCTCATGCTGATCGAGAAGAACAAGACCTACGTGGAGGCAGCCCACTCTATCGGATATTCCAACCGACGGATCATTTTCCTGGAGATCTTTCCGAACTGCATTTCCACCATCCTGGTACAACTCACACTGGATATCGGGTACGCCGTCCTGGACATGGCAGCCATGAGCTTTCTGGGGCTGGGCGTACAGCCTCCCACCTCGGATTGGGGATTCATGCTGGAGGAAAACCGGGCGTTTTTAACGACTCACCCGCTGACTGCGATCGTACCCGGACTTGTGATCATCCTGATCGTTGTAGCGCTCAATATTTTTACGGACGGCGTGCAGGCCTATCTGGATCCTTCCCAAAGGGCTCTTCCGTCTGTAACCAAATTCAAGAGAAAGCTGGGTATTACACGTGACTGACGGAAATTCAGAGAACATCATCTCGATAAAAAATCTCAAGGTGGAACTTATGAGCATTTCCGGTCTGGTGTATGCCGTAAGAGATATTACCCTTGATATCAGAAAAGGCGAGATCCTTGGGATCGTCGGAGAATCCGGCTGCGGCAAATCCATGACCGCCAAATCGATCCTCCGGCTCCATGACGAAAAAAAGATGGAATACGGCGGAAGCATCCTCCTGGACGGAGAAAAGGACATCCTGAAAATGAGCAAAAAAGAATTGCGGGAAATGCGCGGACGCGACATTTCCATGATCTTTCAGGACCCTATTACTACCCTGAACCCGCTGAAGACCATTGGGAAGCAGATCCTGGAAATGTATCAGCTGCACACGGATATCAGCGGGGAAGAAGCACAGGCAAAAGTGTTGGAACTGCTTGACCTGGTCGGCATTGTCCCGGCACAGGACCGCTTCCGGCAGTATCCCTTTGAACTATCCGGCGGACAGCTGCAGCGTGTCTGTATTGCCATGGCCCTGGCCTGCAGACCGAAACTGCTGATCGCAGATGAACCGACCACCGCCCTGGATGTAACTATGCAGGCACAGGTCCTGGATCTGTTGAAAAGGCTGCAGCGCAAATACAATTCCAGTGTTCTTCTGATCACCCACAATTTCGGTGTGGTCGCTGAGATCTGCGACCGGATTGCTGTCATGTACGCTGGGCAGATCGTGGAAAGCGGTGACGTCCGTGAGATCTTCTATCACCCCTGCCATCCATACACCAAGGATCTGATCGCCAGCATTCCCAAAACCGGACAGCACGGTACGCAGTTGACGACCATTCCGGGCATGCCTCCCCGACTGAATCAGGACATTGTCGGATGTCCCTATGCCCCACGTTGTACTAAGGTCTGTGACAGATGCCGCACAGAAGCCCCGCCATTGAAGAACGCCGGCGAGACACATGAATACCTGTGTTTCCTGGAACCGGATAATAGCCGGGAGGTGAGCGCATGAGTGAACCATTGATCAAAGTGGATCATCTGAAAAAATATTTCCCGGTCGCCAAGACAAAAGGAAAATTCGTAAAAGCCGTGGACGATGTGACCTTTGAGGTGCAGCGCGGCGAAATCATCGGCATCGTCGGCGAATCCGGCTGCGGTAAATCCACCATGGGCCGCTGCCTGATGAAGCTGATCGACATTACTGACGGATCATTGTATTTCGATGGACAGGACATCACGCATTTTACCAAGAAGGAAATGGATGCGATCCGGAGCAAGATGCAGATGATCTTCCAGAATCCGTTTTCTTCCTTCAATCCGAGGCATACCATCGGCAAATCCCTGATGGATGTGGCCAGGCATTACGGTCAGACCAAAGAGGAAGCGGAAAAGAAAATCCACGAACTGGTGGAGGAGATCGGCCTGGACCAGGTTGTTCTCAGGAGGCGTCCGTCCGAGCTTTCCGGAGGACAGCTCCAGCGCCTTGCTATTGCAAGGGCCCTTGTCGCAGGTCCTGAATTTATCCTGGCCGATGAAGCGGTATCAGCGCTCGACGTCTCCGTCCAGGCGCAGATCCTCAATATGCTGATCGATCTGCGGGATAAATACAACCTGACTATGGTATTTATTTCCCATGAGCTGACGGTGGTAGAACATATCAGTGACCATGTGATCGTGATGTATCTGGGTGCGGTTGTGGAAAAAGGCACTTCGGAAGAACTTTTCTACAATCCCATGCACCCCTATACCCGGGCTCTCCTGGCTGCAAAACCGAAGGAAACCCCAGACGATGAGGTAAACCACGAACTGCTCACCGGCGATATTCCCAGCGCCATGAGCATCCCGGAAGGCTGCCGCTTCTGTACCAGATGTCCGCAGTGTATCCCCGGGAAATGTGATACGGAAGTGCCGGAATTAAGGCACATCAGCGGAGATCATTATGCCGCCTGCCATCTTATCAAAACATGAGGAATGTCACTATTGAAAACAATAGTACATATATATTTTAAATTAAAAGAAAAGAGGAACGCAAAATGAAAATCAAAAAACTAGTTGCACTGATACTTGCTTGTGCTCTGATCCTTTCATTCAGCGCGATCGGCAGTGTTTCGGCTTCAGAAGCCGGATCATCCGATACCCTGACCTGGGTGCTGATCGGTGATATCACAGGGTTGGATCCGACACAGTCCTATGATGATATCACAAATATGGTCACCAACCAGCTGTATCAGGGTATCCTGACCTACGATACTTCCGTAGACAGCAATCTGACCCCCGATATCGCAGAGAGCTGGGAGATCGTGGATGAACTGACTTATGTCTACAACATCAAGCCGGATATCCTTTTCTCCGACGGCGCACCCATGACCATGGAGGATATCCTATGGAACCTGGACAGACAGATGGATCCAGCCAATGCTTCTCTGGTCGGATGGATGTTTGACTGTGTCGAATCCATCGAGCAGACCGGTGACTGGCAGTTTACCGTGAAGCTTTCCTACCCGGATGCAACATTCCAGTATGTGCTGGGCACCTCTGCCGGCTACATCATGGAGAAGGCTCCCTGGGAAGCTGACGGCACTGTGATCGCTTCCGGTCCTTATGCCATGGAATCCCGCGTAACAGGCAGCAATATCATCCTGAAGAAGAACGAGTACTATGCCAACGCAGATAATGTATACTTCGACCGCATCGTCTTCAATGTGATCGGCGAAGATACCACCAGAGTGGAAGCCCTGTCCACCGGTCAGGCTGACTTCGCCACAAACCCGCCGTTTGACATGCTGGAGCAGCTGAAGGCAGATCCCAACGTCGCCGTTACCATGTTTGATACCTTCGGCGTTGACTTCGTAGCCATGAATACCCAGAGAGCTCCTTTTGATGATGTCAACGTACGCCGCGCGGTCGCTTCCGCCATCGATGTGAATACCATCTATGATTCCTTACTGGTCGATATCTGCGGTCCTTCCTCCGGCCTGCCGTTCAATGCTTCCCTGTACGCCAGCATCGGTGATCCGGCAGAATGGGCAGCCTACGCAGACGCCTACAAGGAATACACCTATGATGTGGAACAGGCTAAAGCTTACCTGGCAGAATCCGCTTATCCGGATGGATTCACCTGCTCACTGGTCGTTCCGGAAAGTTCCGTCCTGAATTCGGAAGCTCTGTTCATTCAGGCAACCCTGGCTGAGATTGGCATCAATGTCGAGATCAATAAGATCCCCCAGAATGATGTCTATGCGATCCAGATGGGCACTACCTGGGATGCTGAAAATGACTGCCGCGATTTCGATATGGGATTCTTCACATGGTATGCTGACTTCCCGGATGCTGCAGGAACCCTGATCCCGAACTACCTGTCCTCCAACGCAGCTCCCGGCGGATGCAATGTCTCCGGTTATTCCAATGAAAGAGTTGACGAGCTGCTGATGGATCAGACCACCAAGACGACCGCAGCAGACAGAATGCCTCTGTGCATGGAAGCGCTCGATATCATCGGCGAAGAAGTTCCGGTCGTAATCATCGACTATCCGCGTCAGGGCGCTCTGCAGAACATTTCACTCTCCGAAGTTCCTCTGAATGCTTCCTATATGTGGAACCTTTCTGCAGCAGGCATGATGCGCAACTAAGTCACCATGCTGATTTGGAGCCATGATTTGGTTCACAGACGATCCGGCTACATTTCACAAACCGGTTTTGGATGCTAACATTTCAAATGCACAGTGAATATTAAAATTACCGTCCAGATTTCTTCAAAATTCGAAGATTTTTGGACGGTAAATTTTGTATTTTCCGATGTTTTTGAATTGGAGCCTCCAAACAGGCACGTGAATGGTCTCAGGTTCCCGGAGCCCTGTACGTCCAGTTCAGGGATACCCATCCCTCGACGCCGTTATAAACGGTATATCCCCAGGGACGTCCGTCAAAGCTGTTGATCATCGTCTGAGTGATAGAAAGCTTTGTGCCGTTCGGAATGTAACTGACCAGTTCCGCGTATTCCGTTCCCGGCCCTGTGCGCAGCCTGAGATCGGCAGCATTGCTGACGGAAACACTGTACTGCACATCGCCGGCGCTTTCCACGCCCGTGACCTTCGTATGATTCATGGGAATCCAGCCCAGACGGTTGTCATACTGCACTTCTCCCCAGACCAGGCCGTCTTCACTGTTATCCATCGTCCGATCCACATACAGGGAAACGCCGTTCGGAACCTGGCCGATTCTCTGTGCGGCCAGACCCGGCCCTTCCATAAAACAGGTTTCTCCATTCTCCGATCCAACCACAGCATAATACTGGTTGTCCGTCATATACACATCCTTCGTCTGCTGATAGATCATGGAACTGTTCCTATAGGTCCAGTTCAGGGACACCCAGCCCTGCGCTCCGTTATAGGTGGTCCTTCCCCAGGGACGTCCATCATAATTATTGACGACAGTCCGGTCGATCCGCAGATTCTGTCCCCTGATCGGTGTTTCCAAAACAGGAAATTCCGCACCCGGACCCTGCCGCAGATACAGATAGTCCTCTGCCGTGACCTGTACATCATAGCAGGCAATGGAAGCCCCCTGTATGTCCGATACAGCGGCTGTCCGGATCTCGATCCAACCGGAGATTCCGTTATAAATACACTGGCCCCAGACCAGCCCGTCTTTCTCATTTCGTGACAATGCCGTGACTGTAAGTTCCGTGCCGCTGCTGATTCTATACGTCTCACCGTATGTCATTCCCGGACCCATCCGAAAGCTGCAGCCGCCGTCATCAGAGGCGACAACAACGCTCATAACATGATTATAATAGATCTCTGCCGCATGGCTGACATATGTCCGGCCCGGCCAGGCGGTCATCAGCAAGGCAAACAGTATGATCAGGATCCTGACAGATGCCGTTTTCTTTCTCATGACCGATCCTCCTTCTCCTGCAGTTCTCTT
This sequence comes from Parasporobacterium sp., assembly GCA_017510065.1. Lineage (GTDB taxonomy): Bacteria > Bacillota > Clostridia > Lachnospirales > Lachnospiraceae > RGIG5612. The sequence continues at coordinate 5,898 of JAFWOB010000003.1, read as the reverse complement.
TTTTTCAGCATAATAAAAATGATTTCGTTTTACAAGATTCCCCTGATTAAGTATGATAATTCCATAAAACAATCGTCACAGCACAGTAAATCTTTCCCAGGAGGTTGTTATGATCGAAAATGAAGTTCTGAAAAATATGAAAACCCGTTTCAGCTGCAGAAAATTCAAACCCGTTCCCGTTGAAAGGGAAAAACTGGAGGCGATCATCGATGCAGCAAAATATGCTGCCAACGGACATCATATGGAAGCATGGCATTTTACCATCGTTACTTCTGAGGAGGCAAAACAGGAACTACTTGAAGCCGTATGCCCGGAACCGGAGGAATTCAAAAAACTGGCTCCGAAAGGCGCAGCCTGGCCATTTCCGTCAGATTATTTCGGAGCCCCTGTTGTGATCATGGTTTCCTATGACCCCACGGCACCATGGGCAGATGCAGGAGCATACCTGGCTGCCGGAAACATCATGAATGCCGCACATTCCTTAGGGCTTTCCACCTGTGCCCTGACCGTCTTTTCCAAAGATGTCTTTCGCACGGAAGAGACCATGGCAAACAGATCCAAATTCATACCGGATGGTTATCAGCTGTATCTTTCCATGGTAGTCGGCTATCCGGAAGTGATCCCGACGAAGAAAACTCCCCGTCGGGAAAATGTGGAGACCTGGCTGTAACGACAGCAACAGTTATCTGAAATCCCGGGCCATGTAACAAAATGAAGGGTGTGCATGAATTTGACCCACTTTCAGGGGTTGAAATCATGCATACCCTCAAATAAATTACAAAAAATCATGCATAGCCTTGAAAACGTTACACCCACTACACGGTCTCTTTTATGATCTTCCTGCTGCTTCGGTAGGTGATAAAGAAATAGATCCCGTAAATAAGCAGCAGGATCAGGATCGTGATCAGCAGCGAGACGGTCTGGATCCCGGTCCCCATCTGTTCCAGGATCAGCTGGGAGAACCGCAGTCCGAAGATGGTGTGAATACCAGCCAGCACCAGAGGCATCAGGAACAGTACCATCTGCTGCCGCAGCAGCGAGCGGTCGATTTCTTTATCCTCCGCCCCAATCTGCCGGAGCATATGATAGCGGTTTTTGGAGTCGATACTATCGGACAGTGCCTTCAATGCCAGGATCGCAGCTCCGGAGATCAGGAATACGAATCCCAGATATAGTCCGAGGAATGTCACAACGGCGCCTAGGCTCACGCTGGTATCCCGGATATCGATCCTGGTATTATATCCTATTACAGTTGTGATCAGGCAATCCGCATTGACCTGTCGGGTCAATTCAATGATCTTTCCTTCTGTTTCCCTTCGAACAGCTTCGTCCTGCGCTGCGTAATTAGCTGCCAGAAGATTCTTTGCCCGATAAGCAGGATCTACAACGTCGTCCGAAACGATCACAAGCCCGGTGTTTTCATGAATTGAGGAAAGACGTACAAAGCCATAAACAGGATCCAGGGCTGCCGGATGAAGTTCATGTCCGAAGATCTGATATACTGTCTCCTTCTCCAGTACCTCCTTCCAGAAAGGGATCATCGGTTCATAGTCACAGAGGATGAGGTACTCATTTTCCCCCAAAGTCACCGGCTCCCTGCCATACAGTTCTGCAATACGGTTATAATCCCCAACGGTCATGATATCATGATTATTATAGATCTGTACCGAAGGATGATCTGTCACAAGCTTCTGTCGTACATCACCCAAAGCTGCGGACAGATCAAATGCATCTGTCTGATAGATGTATACGGATACATACTCTTCAAGAAAACTGCTCAGATCCAGGCCTTTGTCAGAAAATGTCTCTAACACATCCTGGTGGAGTTCCTTCTGCAGTTGTTCTTTAGGAATGTTTTTTCCTTTTCCGTCAGGTCCCACAAACATACTGTCATCGAGATAGAGCTTTTCTGTTTCTGCAGTTGCCAAAGTCTTGTCAAACTGTATATCCACCGGCGTCAGCTCCCGAATGTTTTTATTCAGAGAATCACGCATGGAAAAAGCTGCCGTCATAATGGAGATGGTCAGAAAAAGCATCAGGCAGATGATCGTGATGGAAATCACCATGGTGTTGACCCTCCCGGAAAGCTGTCGAAACGTAAAGCTGTTCAAGCCTTTCCAGTATACGGTCTTGAACCGGGAGATAATTCCCAGCAGAAGGCCTGACAGAGACCAGAAGATCAGGAACGTCGCTACGGCTCCCATGGCGATGGGAATCAGGATTACCTGCGGTGCAACAAAAATGGAAGAAAGCGACTGTGTCACCATACGATAAGCCACGACCAGGATTGCCGTGCCAACTGCAAATACCAGCACGCACACCACCGGGTTTTTCATGCGCACTTTCTCCGCTCTGCTGCCGGTCTGCATCAGCCGGATCAGTCGGCTTTTTCCCACCAGGATCATATCAGACAGCACTACGACAGCCATGATCACCGCAAAATACAAAATGGTCTTCAGACAGGCTTCCCTGGAAAACGTAAAAACAAACTCAGTCATATTGGCTTCAAACAGCTGTGCAACCACGGTGCTCATGATCTGGGACAGAATAATCCCCAATACCAGTCCGGCTGCCAGGGAAACCAGGCCGATGATCAGCGATTCCATTCCCAGGATCCCGGCAATCGAAGATTTGCGCATTCCCAGGGTCATATACAGGGCAAATTCCCGGCTGCGCCGCTTCATCAGGAACCGACTGGCATAAACGATCAACGCCCCCAGCACAAAAGCGATAAAGACAGACAGTCCTGTGATGACCTCGGAAAGAAGTCTCAAAATATCAGCCGTTACAGTGGATACCACCAGAAACGATGCCTGGGTATTGATGGCATTGAAAATATAAAAGATCGCGATCCCCAGCACCAGCGTGATAAAGTACACGGAATAATCCCGGATGCTGCGGCGGATATTCTTCAGGGACAATTTACAGAGCATCACTGAGATCACCTCCCAACAGCGTCACCACGTCGATGATCTTGTTGAAGAAATCCTTCCTGGAATCTCCGCCCCGCACCAGCTCGTGGAAGAGCCTTCCGTCCTTTATGAACAGGATTCTCTTTGCGTAACTGGCAGAAAAAGAGTCATGCGTTACCATCAGGATCGTAGCGTTCCACAGGACGTTCAGATCAGAAAAACGCTCCAGCAGCATCTTCGCAGACTTGGAATCCAGCGCTCCGGTCGGCTCGTCAGCCAGCACCAGTTTCGGCTCTGTCACCAGTGCTCTTGCCGATGCCACCCGCTGTTTCTGTCCGCCCGACAGTTGATAGGGATATTTGTTCAGCACATCTTCGATCTGAAGCTGTCCGGCAATCTCTCGGACTTTCGGCGCGATCTCTGAAACCGGCGTTTTCTTGATGGAAAGTGCCAGTGCTATATTTTCATAGGCAGTCAGGGTATCCAGAAGGTTGAAATCCTGGAAGATAAAGCCAAGCTCTTCCCGCCGGAATTTTGTCAGGGCATCCCCTTTCAGGGCAGTAACATCTTTTCCGTCCAACAAGATCTGTCCTGCGCTTACCCGGTCAATTGTGGAAATACAGTTCAGGAGCGTTGTTTTTCCACTTCCCGAAGCTCCCATGATAGCGGTAAATTCTCCCTGCTCCACGGTGAAGGAAATCCCGTCCAGCGCCTTGGTCAGGGACGATTTGTTTCCGTAATATTTTTCCACATCTTTTACTTGCAGTAATGTTTCCATATCGTTACTCCTTCCGGCAGATGCATCTGCCATATATGATGCTGCGGATATCATATATAAGAAGTTTCATGCTGTCGCAGTTTCAACCTTACATCACATTACAATTTTGTAAGGTTCCCGCAGGATCATACCGGTTTATAGAAATCATTTCTGGCAAAGGAAATGGTAAATTCCGTAAATTCGCCCTGTATGGATGACGCGCTGATCCGGTGTCCCAGCTTGTCGCACAGCTTTCTGGCAATATAAAGTCCCATTCCGGTGGATTTTTCCCTCATCCGACCGTTTTCTCCGGTAAAACTCTTATCAAAGATTCTGGGAAGATCTGCTGCCGGAATGCCGATCCCATTGTCCCTGATATGAAGATCCACCCGATCCGGCCACTGCTCCGCCCAAACCCTAAGCTGCGGTTCCCGGTCTTCCGAACGGTATTTGATGCTGTTGCTGATCAGTTGGTTCAGGATGAATTCCAACCATTTGCCATCCGTCAGTACCAAAACATTCAGATCCTGTGTGGTGATCGTAAACCCACATTCCTGCAGCTCTTCCCGCATCCTGGAAGCAGTTCCGGAAAATGCTTTCGACAGGAGACATTCTTTGATCAGATAATCTTTTTCAGCCACCTCGGAACGGGTAAAATACAGGATCTGATCTGTGTAGGAATCCAGTTTCAGAAGCTGCTTCCGGATCTGCCGCAGGGTATCCGCGTCTTCTTCGGATCCTGGATTCATATTATGCTGTTTCAGGAGCAGTGATGCGATGGGAAGCTTGGCTTCGTGCACCCACATTTCCACATACTCTTTAAAATCCGTGACGTTCTGCCTGGAGAAATAGACCTGCTCTGTCATGGATTTTCCCATGGTGCAGATCGTATCATGCAGGATCACACCCTCATAGAAATCCGGTTTTTCGATCACCGCCGATGCCAGATAGCGCTGATCCATGGCGTTCAAATGGTTTGTCAGACGGTTGTAGAACCGGCATTTGCGCATGTAATCCCAGACAAGGCATCCTGCCGCAAAGACAACAAAAATGCCTGCGATCAGCGCCGCCAAAATCCCGGATACATGAAATGCATAAAGAAACAGCAGCATCACGCCCAGCGCTGCTGCCGCAAACAACAATTCCGTTACTCTGTCCTTCAGATATTCTCCGAGTTTCATCTATGATTGCCTTTCATTTTTTACTGCCTTGCCGGTATTTTTATTCGCTCAGGATGTAGCCCTGTTTCTTTCTGGTCTGCAGCGCCTCGCTGTAACCCAGTGACGAAAGCTTGGAGCGAAGCCGGCTGATATTGACCGTCAGCGCATTGTCATTTACATATTCCTCATTATCCCAGAGCGCTGTCATCAGCTCTTCCCTGGATACGATCTGTCCCTTTTTCCTCAGAAGAGACTCAAAGATGATCATCTCATTTTTCGTCAGGACCATCTCCTGTGTTCCGCTCGAAAGAACTCCTTTGGATGGGTTGACCTCCAGATCCCGGAAGCGCAGTGTCTGGCTGCCGGCATCCATCCGCCTGAACAGTGCTGCGATCCGAAGCAGCAGCACCATGGGGTGATATGGTTTGGTAATATAATCATCAGCGCCGTAACTCATGGACAGGACTTCATCCGCTTCCTGTGTACGGCTGGTCACCATGATCACCGGCGTCTGGCTGTGTTTTCGAAACCGGCGCAGGAGTTCTTCTCCGCTGACACCCGGCAGATTGATATCCAGCAGGATCAGATCCGCATCCGCTTTCTCCAGCTGCGTTTCCACATCCCGAAAATCCGTGATTTCCTTAACGCGATATCCTTCATTGGAAAGCAGAATGCTGAGTTCCTGCCTGACATTGCTGTCATCTTCCACGATCAGTATTGTTTTCAATTCGCACCTTCCTTTCGGGTCAGCACATTGTCTGCAGAAAATAATAGCCGTTCAAATACAGTATTGCAAGTGGACATTTCCCGGCTAATCCATTCTTGCTTTCCTGTAAAAGGTCAGGCTGGGGTTCTTTGCCGCAGGTGTTGGAGGGTAAAATCCGGAAAATGTTTATTGCAGGCGGGGCCTACCGTCCAATGCTAGCCAGCGCTAGCAGGTCAAGTGTTCTTATTTCAGCCATTTTTATATATGAGAACACCAGACGTTCTCAAAATCCAGTTTTTTCAAATCAGAGAATACGAAGTGTTCTTATATGGCCGATTTTCAAATTTAAAGAATAGGACTAGT
>JAFWOB010000079.1 GCA_017510065.1 Parasporobacterium sp. | reverse complement strand
GGCGTGGGATACGGCTCTGCGCATGCCGTGATGCATGGCGTCACGATGGAGAAGTTTGAATGGTATAAAAAGCTGCGGATGGTGGATCAGCTCAGTTATCAGATCTGGTATCCGGGTTCCCATTACAGTGAACTGAACGGGGTCGCGATCGAAGACATCGGATTCGGAAACTGCAACTTCCACATGCTCAGCCTTCTGGACCCGGAAATGCTGGGATTTGCGGTGAGACCTTCTGAGATCGATCTTCGTTTTGCGTGCATCATGGGAGCCAATTCGGTGATCAAAAACCGCGATTATCCGGAAATCCGGCCGATCGCCAGCGCCTTGTTCCATTATGTCCGGACCATGGATGACGGAAGCCTTGATTTCAGAACTCATTTCTTCATGGGGGGAATGATCGTGGACGGAGAACTGGTGCGGATCCAGAAGATCGATCCGGACGTCTGCCTGGAGATCACGAGACAGATGTTATCCCATTGCTGCCATGAAAGAGTCAATGTAGAAAACGTTCTTCCGGAACTGTATGAGCGAAGGGCTGAATTTGATATATCGGCAGCAGAAACCATGCTGTCAGATATGAGGATGATACGGTAAACGAAAAAGGGCGTAAATTCCCAAAGGAAAGGCGGCATCACATGAAGAGACGAGGCGCATTATTATTGACGGCAGCCATGCTGCTGCTGTCTTTCACCCTTTACGGGGCATCATCCGATGCTGCACCGGAAGAAGCGGAACGGTTTGGAACGATCAAGTGGTATTCGTCATTTACCGCAGAAAGTTCCATTAAGGACAGTTTTTATTATTCGGATGATTGGTTCCTGGAAGATCCGGAAGTGCAAAATGACGCTCTGGCTCTCGTTTCCATGCAGCTGACAGCCGCAGCGGTGGAAGATGATGAGAACGGGCTCGGGACTGCATTTTTAAATAGCCTGGGATTTGAAGAAACCGGACTTTCCGGATTTGATCAGGCCGATCCGGAAGGCTGCAATTTCACCTGGGGAACCAAAACGATCGGGACAGGAGAGGATGCCTTTACGCTGGCAGCCATCGTGATCCAGAGCCTTTCCTTTGACCAGACGGCAAAGCAGATCGGCTGGAGGCAGAATTTTCTGGTCAATGGGGATACGAAGACCGCCGAACATATTTCCTATGCGAAAGCAGCGGATCATGCGGCAGCGCAGATCGCGCAGCTGGATCTCAATGGACCCGTGAAATTCTGGATCACAGGGCAGAGCCGCGGCGGCGCCATAGCAGGCGTTCTGGCCGTCAGGCTGAAACAGGATGCAAACAGTGTCTATGCCTATACCTTTGAATCCCCGGCTAATGTGGAACGATCCGCCATCTCGGAAAATGCATCGGATTACGGGTATATCCATAATTATCTCTGCAGCGACGATGTGGTGACCATGATCCCGCCCTGGGACATGACCCGCTATGGAACCATCCACAGACTGAACACGGATGAGACCACAAAATCGCTGCCTGAGATGCTGCAGAGAATAGGAAGTGATGCAGCCGATGCAGCGCAGGAGTATGATCCGGATAAGACGGAAACTTTATCTACCGGCCTGATAGGGGCTCTGATGAACCGGATCCCATCCAGGGAAGAGTATTCCTCCCTTCATACAGATCAGTTTACCGATGTATCCGGGAAAGAGATCCGGATCTCCTACCGGTATCAGGATCTTCTGACCGGGCTGATGCAGATCGTATTCGGAAATGTATTTGAAGGGGTTGATATCGGAAAAGTGACAGACGATCTGCCGAAGATTCTTCCGGCAGTCTCCTCCCTTTATCATGCGGTGAAGGAAGATGTGGAAGGGGAGTATTATGAAGCGGCTGAAGGAGTTGCTTCCTTTCTGGAGGAAGCCGGGATCGAACTGCCTCTGACCACGGAAGATCTCTATGTGCTTCTGAAGCTTCTGGGGCCAGTCCTCGTGGATAAGGACTTTGTTCCGGAAGGCGATGAATTTACCCAGGACGAAATGATAGGCTGCCTGGCGCCGGTTTTTGAACTGTTCAGCAGTAAGGATTCGCTGATCTTTTCCCATCAGTTTGATACCATCATTGCACGTCTTAAGATCCTGGCGAAAGAGCCGGAGATGGAGAACCTTCAGATCGTTCTTTCGGAACCGACGGAAGGAGAGGAGGTCTCCTCCTTTGTTTCACAGGCAGAAGCAGCCTTCCGGGATCCGGATCGTTCCTGGATGAGCGTAACCGCAGAAGGGAAAACGAAAGACGAAACATTCCTGAAGGATAAAGTTTATTATCTTTGTGCCGAACTTTCTGTTGTGGGGCACAGCATTCCCGATGATCTTGCGGTGACTGTCAGCGGAAAAGAGCCCGAGGAGCCCCTTGCGGTCACCTATGCGGAGGGGACCAGCAGCATAACCGGCACCTGGAAATATGTTCTGGGAAACCCGGCGCAGGTACAGGTTTCCTTTGACGCGGAAGGCTATGGAATAACACCGGAAACCGTATCTGTAGAGGCCGGCACCGCACTCAAATATGGGCTGACATTGAGCCCGCAGGAAATCATTTCCGACGAGACCGGGACGTATGCTTTCGGCGGTTGGTATGATGAAAACGGCATCTTCTGGGAGGATCTGTGCGCGGAGGAAGATCTGACGCTGCATGCGAAATGGAACCGGCTGATCGACAGCATTGAGATCGGCTTCGATATTCCGCATGAAGGAGAGGAAGCCACTATCCCCCTTGCTCCGGAAAATGCTCCCTATCAAATTGCAGATATTGAGCTGCTGAATGAAGACTGGGATTTAGTCACGGTGATCGAGGATCCGGGAGAGTACACAATGGACTTCAGCGTATATCCTGTTTCAGAAGAGCAGCCGTTCCTGCTTTCCCTGGATGAGGAGGGCGATGAGATCTATGCAGGCGTGGTGACCATTAACGAAGAAGAAGCAGAGGCCTGGTACGAGCCGGAGGAGAACCGCCTTACCATCAGCTACTCTTTTACGGCGCTGCCGGGTACGGAGGAAGCATTGTCCGAACTGCCCGCGGAGCATCAGATTCCCACGGTGTATCTGACCATTGACCCGGATGAGTTCGCGAAAGTGAATGAAAGCGAGGACCATAGTTACCGCGCGCAGACAGGATCCGTCATGATCCGTGTTCCGGAAGATTATACCGGCGATTATGGCACGGAGATCCTTGAAGATACGCCGGAACTTGAGCTGGAATACATCCGGGGAAGAGGGCACGGCACCTGGAGCGCTGATAAAAAACCATACAGGATCAAACTGAAAGAAAAGGCGGATCTGCTTGGAATGGGAACGAATAAGCACTGGGTTTTGCTGGCCAATCGCTATGATCCCAGCCTTTTAAGAAACCGCTTGATCAGCTATATCGGAACAGAGCTGGGACTTTCCTTCACGCCGAAGTGTCTTCCGGTGGATCTGGTGGTTAACGGAGAATACTATGGCAGTTATCTGCTGAGCGAACAGGTCCGGGTTGGCAAAAACCGGATAGATATCGATGAACTGACAGAAGAAGATATTACAGAGCCGGAGCTGACAGGCGGATACCTGCTGTATCTGAATCCCCTGTGGGATGAGCCGCTGGAAAATGTTTTTCTCACAGACCGGATGGTCCGGTTTGGCGTCGACTCGCCCCAGTTTACGGAAGGGGAAGCAGGCCAGGAAGAGCAGAAGAGTTACATTGCCGATTATATCCAGAAAACGGAAAATGCCATCTTCAGCCCGGATTTCGGTGAGGAAGCCGGCACGCCCTACTCCGACTATATGGATGTCACGGCAGCGGCAAAATACTGGTGGGTCCAGGAATTTTCCGACAATTATGACGGGATGAAGACCAGCAGCACCTACCTGTATAAAGAACGCAGCGGGAAACTTTACTGGGGGCCTCTCTGGGATTTTGATCTGGCTCTGGGCGGCGGAAACGACAACATAGACGGTTTTTCCAACTGCCCCATGATCTGGCTGGACCATCTCCGGGCATTTGAACCGGGGTACCAGAAAGCGCTTCAGGAAGCCTGGCAGGAGTTGGATCTTATCCTGGACCGCGTCCTGGAACCAGGCGGCGTCCTGGACCTTTTTGCGGCACAGATCCATTCTTCCTGGGAAGCCGATTACGACCGCTGGAACCGGAACAGCGAATACGACATCACGCCGTACGAATTCGATGGTACTGTCGAAGATCTCCGGGCCTGGATGCTTGCTCGTCAAGACTGGATCCGCGGAAATATCGATCAGGAATTGTTCCATGTTTATGATACGGTGACATTGTCCGCAGACGGCCAGGTCATCGGTACCGTTCCGGTGCCGTGCGGCAGATGGCTGGAACCAATCCCGCTCGGCCCTGTAAAAGAAGGGTTTACCTTTATCGGATGGGAACGGGAAGACCACAGCCTGTATGAAACAGGAGACGCCATCGAAGGCGATACGGTGCTTTCTGCCGTGTATATTCCGGAGGAGGAAGCGCTGCAGGCGCAAAACATTTTCTTTAACAGCTATGATGTCTGGCTGAGCATCCACCAGAAACAAAACAACTGTGTCTATACCTTGGTCCCGGAGGATGCGGTGGAGCGCACCATTTTCTGGACCTCGTCGGATCCGGAGGTGGCGGCGGTCGATGAGTACGGCAATCTGCTGTTCAGGAAAACCGGAGAAACGGTGATCACAGGCACCCTAAGGTCTGGGGTATCCAATTCCTTTACCCTTCATATCTATGATTCCCTGCTGACGCCTGAGCAGGAACCGCAGGCTATTGATGCTGCGACTCCTTTCCTGACCTTGAAACCAGGAGAGTATGCGCAGGTGATGGCGGAACTGACGCCGAAGCCCAACGGATCCGCACTGGTCTATACTTCCGATGACGAATCGGTGGCGGTGGTGGATTATAACGGCGTCGTATGGGCGGCCGGGCCCGGACAGACCACCGTGCATATGGAGGCAGCAGGGGCAGAGGCAGTCCCCGCTGCGGAAGTGATCGTGACGGTGGAGGAATAAAAGCTTTTGCTGCATCGCGGGATGTTGAGGCTGATTTGCCCCTCCATGCTTTGTTCTCATTTTTGGCATTTGTTTGATTCAAGAACACTGGGTGTTCTTTATTTCAGAAATTTTGAAATAAAAGAATACAAAGTGTTCTTTTTTTGGCAAGTCTGAAATTTAAAGAACAGCCCCTATATTCTTGAAATCCAGTAAATGCCCAAATGAGAATATTTTATATTCTTTTTTAGAGCGAATGTAAAAATAGAGAACACATGACCTGTTCTTTAAATTTGAAAAACGGTTATTCAAGAATATTTTGTATTCTCTAATATGGGAAAATTCTGATTTAAGAACAGGGGGTGTTCTCATATTTGAAATAACGCTAAATAGAGAACAACCAACATGGCAGGGCGGATCCATTTGCAGAACACAAAGGAAGCAGCTACGTCTTCAGGATTGCCCGCTGCGCTGAGAGCTTCCGCGAATGCGCTTTCCGATAAAAAGATCCGCCGCAATGCAGCCGGCGCACCCGATGGCCAGGAGCCCTAAGATCGCCAGCCCGAAATTGCTGAGCACTTCATAGGGCAGGATCCGGATGATCTGATCCGTATCTATATCAAGAAGCCAGGTGTCTTTCCCCGGAAAGAGCACATGATGGAATCCGGTGAAGAAACCGTCAAAATCAAATGCCGCGATCGCGGCAAGGATCCCGAAGATCAAAAGCATGCATACAGGCCCCCAGAACAAAGGGCCTCTGTTCAGGAAGCGATAAAAGGAAAGACCTCGTCCCCTCCGGAGATAAAGGATCAAGCTGATGATGCACAGCCCCATAAGGAGAGCTCCCGAGAGGATGGCGATCACGAAATCCAGATGAAACAGCCGCTGCACATCGTCAAAATGTTCCTTGCCGGACTCGGACCAGGCAAGCTCGCCGGTGCGGAATGTGAGGTCTGCATTTTCCCCGCCCTGCGTGCAGTAATCCAGAACGTCATCATACGCCTCCCGGATCGTCTCCTCGGAATATCCGGTCTGCGCAGGCAGGTTCATGCCTTCGATCTGAAGGTAATAAAAGTTCCTTACAAGGATCGGCAGAGCAATGGAAACGCTCAGCAAACAGGCACAGAGGAGGATGCTGACTGCAATGGACAGGAGTTTTCCCGGTATTGCCGGGTATGCTGTTTTTTCGGTCTTTGGTTTCATATCAAAAGTATAACTGAAATAGAGTCCGGAGTATAGTGGCAGTATCTTGAACTGCCCGCTTGCTGCTGATATGATAAATATATCTTCTAACCAAAAGTGATCATTATGGACAGTTCCATACAGGATACCGAAACGGAGCGCATATGAAATTTACAAAGGACAATACACTGAATGAGATCGTAGAACAGGCAAGACCGGAGTTTAGACTTTTCTGGTCGGAATCCATTTTGCAGTACATTCCGGCAGAGCTGAGAAACCAGCCGATCTCTTCCATTAAGACCTTGAAAACGGATTGGTTTGAGGCCCCTTTTCCGATGGAAGATATTCTCTACGATGCCAATATGATGGAGCACTGGGAACAGATCTGGAACGAGCATCCGCTGTGGGATACGGAGACGTTTACGGCAGACAGCAATGATGTTCATTCGGCAGCTCTTATGGAGTACTTCGGAGAGCACGGGCAGGAAAGAACGGGCAATCCGCTTCCGGCAGTGATCATCTGTCCGGGAGGCGGCTATACAGATATGTCGTTTCATATGGAGGGGACCCTGATCGCAGAGCGGATGATGAAGGACGGTTATAAGACATTTATCCTGAGTTACCGCGTCAATCCGAATCTGTACCCCGCACCGCAGCTGGATCTGGCCATGGCGATCAAATACGTCAGAAAACATGCGCGAGAATTCGGGATCGATCCGGACAATCTCATGGTGCTGGGTTTTTCAGCGGGAGGACACCTGTGCGCGTCCACCGCTGCGCACCGCGAAGATTATGAAAAGGAGCTGAAAACATTGCGTCCCGAAATGGCCGGCATCCCGATCCGCCCGGATAAGATCTGCCTGGCCTATCCTGTGATCAGCTTTCTTTCGGAAGCCCATGAGGACAGTTTCCAGAAGCTAACAGGAGGAGATGAGTCTCTGCGGGAATACCTTTCGATTGAGCACTATGTGGACGAGAACTATCCCAGCACGTTTGTCTGGGCCAATGCGGATGATTCCCTTGTGCCGGCCAGCAATGCTGTCCGGATGGGAGAAGCGCTCCGGAAAAAAGGGATCCGGCATAAGCTGAATATCTATCCAACCGGTGAACACGGCTGCAATCTGGGGATCGGAACTTCCGCAGAAGGCTGGATGGAGGAAATGCTGGAATTCTTCAAAAACTGAACGGTTTCAGGCGTCTTCTTCAAAGGTGTAATACGCCACTTCATTGATCTCCCGGTTGGCGGCGATCAGGACATTCTTCTCCCCGGTCTGGAAGAACATCACATTGGTCGGGCCGATGTCATGGTCTGCAACCGTAACTTTGTAGCCTTCTTCATAGGTGATGAAAAACAGATCCCGGTCACCGTTCCGGTAACCGATCACAGCGGTGGGCTGTCCGCAGATCATGCCTACTGTGATCGCATGGGCCAGCGGCACCTTCCGCTCATATTCCCATACCTTTTGATACATTCCATTCTGCAGTTTGTAAACCGCCACGGTATCGCCGTGGAACGGCGAGATAGTGACCAGTTCTTTCTGCCCGCAGCCGTCCAGATCGATCAGCCGGGCATCGCTGGCCGGATCGCCGCAGATCTTTTCCACGGTCCATTCTTCTCCTTCTTCCGGCGGAGTAAAACGGTACGTGCCGCTCTTGCAGCTTACGATACCGCTCATGATCCCGTCCTGTACGTCCCGGGAATAGCCGTGGTTTTCCAGCATATTGTCCAGCAAAGGAGTGAAGGGCGGCAGCATTTTCCCATCCTCAGACAGATCATCCGGCAGATTGCACACCCAGGTCTTTCCCGGAAAACGCCAGTCGCCGTCATATTCATAGCCGCTCTTCAGGCAGCAGGCGATCACCCAGCTTTTGCCGCCCCGCGTCAGGATATCGATGCGGTGCAGACAGGGAAGCTTTGCCACAACTTTGTTCTTCCAGGTGCCTCCTTCTTCCCAGACCAGATAAATGGACGCGTCTTTGCCACGGTCCGGAGAATAAAACCGGCGGATCGCCAGAAAGGCTCCGTCGCTGCCCGGGATCTGTACCATGGACATGTTGCCTCCCGGTCTGTCCCAGATCTGTGCGACCTGGTTTCCCTCCCGGTCAAACAGCAGGCAGGGATGGTCCTGCTCGCTGCCCACCAGGAAATGGGGTTTTCCTTTATAGACCAGGGGAGCGACACAATAACAAACCGGAAGCTTTGCAATGATTTTTTTGTTGATCTTCATGATGATGTCCTTTGCTCAGAGGTTTTATGAAACTGTATTTATTTTAGCACACTGGTGCACGGCGGTCTACAACGCGGCAGACGGCTGCCCGGGGAGCATATTTTGCTTTACAGGAGCAGGAGCTATCATTTACTATGGTCCTGTGGCTATGGAAGTTGCAGGAACAGGATGATCATCCTGGAGGAGTATTTGGTATGACGATTCTGCAGATGGAGTATTTTGTAGAGGTCGCGAAGCAGGGATCTTTCAGCAGGGCGGCAGAAAAACTGTTCGTCTCCCAGCAGGGGATCAGCAAGCAGATCCGGGCGATCGAAAGCGAATTGGGAATGAGTCTGATCGACCGCAGGAATAAACGAAGAGTGCAGCTTACAAAAGAAGGAGAACTGCTCTTTTGCTGTTGGGAAAAGATCCTGAAGGAATACCGGGAAGCCCTGACAGAAGCAGGGATCCAGGCGGGTATTATCAGGAAGAAGATCCGGATCGGGATCTTTGAGGCAGGGCCGGTGATCGATTATGTCATGCCGCTGATCAACGGGTATCGGTTCCATCATCCGGATTATGATACGGAATGTGTTTTCGACAGTGAAGAAGTGATCATGCAGAAGCTGGAAGAAGAATCCATTGATATCGCCTTTGCATTCTGTGAAAAATACCGCAATTACAGCTATCATTGTATCCCGATCTATTATGACCGAGCCAATATCGCCTTGTCCAGGCAGCATCCGCTGGCCTCAAAAGAATGCATTTCCCTCGATGATCTTCTGCGGGAGAACATCTATATATTAGCCCCGTCCTATTCCTATGACGCCTCTTTCAATATCCGCCATTTTCTTCAGCAGCTGGGATGCAGCGAGGAGCGGATCACAGAAGTAAAGGATGTCAATAATCTGGAGATGGCTTTGAATATGGCTCAGGGCATCACCATTGCGCCGAGGATCCTGCTTCGAAATACCAACCGTGAGATTCTGTTCTTTCCATTTGAAAGTATTGAAAACTCAGACGCGATCAGCCTCCTGGCAATATGGAAGAAGGAAAGCTGTCAGAAAGACACGATGGATATCATCGGGCAGATCTGAGCAGTACTGTAAGATAAAGGCTCCGTATACAACCAAAAGGTTGTAACTGGAGCCTTTTTTTCTGTTATTTGAAACAGATTCCATCCGATATAATCATAGGCAGATAAGATTGCAGATCGGAAGTCTTTTTGTGACGTTCATATAAAGCTTCTGTTTGCATAGAAACCCTCATGCGGATGGGGGATGCGAATGCAGACTCCATCCGCGGCCTTCCACACAGGAAGGGCTGCAAAGGTGCGGTAACGATCAGACAAATACATGGAGAAGAGGAGAAAACGAAGATGAAAGTATTGGGCTTATGCTGCGGCCGGAAAAACGGCAATACGGAACTGATGATGACCGAGGTGATGAAAGGTGTCCGGAGCGTTGATCCGGCAGCGGAAGTCGGTTTTGTGAATCTGCAGGATACACACATTCAGGCGTGTGTGGGCTGCGAGACCTGTATGAAAAAGAAACTGCAGCAGGATTTTGAATTCCGCTGCGTTCATGGCGTGGACAAGGATCATTTCCATTTTATCGAGATGCAGATGCGTGCGGCAGACGCCATTGTCGTCTCTGCACCGGCGTACAATCTGCTGCCGCCGGGCATCATGATCAAATTCCTGAACAAAATGCATGCCAGCGGTGATTACAGGAAGATTACCCAGGGAGTGGATATCTGCAAGGTGGGAGCCTGCTTTTCTATCGGGGGAACAGACTGGACCGACTACATCCCCAATGTCATGCGGATGATCACCATGGAGCTTGTGGGCGTATATGACGGCGTGGTGGACAGCGTCCATTTTGATTTCCTTCCGTCATTTCAGGCTGTGATGCTGGAGCCTGAGATCATGGACCGCATGTTCCGGATGGGCGTGAACGTTGCCAACGCCGTGAATTATAAGAAAAAAACCGGAAAGAACGCGGAGTACCAGGGAATGGAAGGCATCTGTGCGTACTGTCACAGCAATCTGCTGAAAGTGGACAGCGAAGGCTATGTTTACTGCCCGCAGTGCAATGTAAAGGCAGATGTGGAGGTAGAGAACGGAAAACTGAAGGTCCGGTTTACCGCACAGGAACTGGAAAAGAGCCGCTGGGCACCTTACGGACAAAAACTCCATATGGAAAATATCGGAAAAGGCCATGCAAAAGCGGCAGCAGGAGCAGAAAAGATCCGGGAAAATTTCAGCACCAATTACAAAGATCTTGTGAAGGAACTTCGCCTGCAGGTTCCGGCACTTGAGAAATAACAGCATTTTTTAAAGGAGGGTTTTATTAATCATGTCACAGAAAAAATCGATCGGATTCGGCAGCCGCGGATGGTTGGTGATCTTCTATGAGTTCCTGGCGTTGGCGATGTACTGCTGCATCAATAATTTCGGTCAGAACATCCACGCCAATGTGAACCAGCAGTTCGGATGGAACTATACCATGGTATCTACCGTGTATACTCTTGTTTCCGTTCTCTGTGTCATTCTTCAGTTCGCTTTTGGAAAGAAAGTGGCCAATTCAGGCAAGGTCAGGATCGTCTCCATTATCTTCATGGCGCTGTCCGGACTTTGTGCCGTCGGAATGGCTACGATCAAGACCAGTGAGGTTCTCTGGCTGATCATCTGGGGTCTGGCAGTCTTTTTCTCGGTTGTCGGATCAACATTCCTGGTCAGCACTATCGTTGGCCAGTGGTTCCCCAGAAGAAAAGGAACCGCGATGGGTATCGCAACTTTGGCATTCCCTGTGATCAATGGGATCGCCCTGACGATCTTCGGCAATATGCTGGGAGCATCTCACGGCAATATGCTGTTTGCATGGATGCCCTGGCTGATCATGGATGCAGTCGGTATCCTGATCTGTATTTTCTTTATCAAAGAATATCCGGAACAGTGCGGCGCTTATCCGGATAATGACCACAATATGACACCGGAAGCAGCCAAAGCCATGATGGAGCAGATGGCTGTCGCAAGAAAGAAATCCGTATGGAATCTGAAGAATATCTGCCGTACCGCTGATTTCTGGCTGATCACGATCCCGCAGGGCATTCTGCTTCTGGGCGCTGTCGGCGCTATGACACAGGTCATGCCTCTGATCGCGCAGTTCGGATTTGTTGCAGACAATGCTCCCACGGCGCAGGGTGCAGTTCTGCTTCTGGTGTTCGCCGCAGTCGGCTGTTTCGGCAGCTGGATCCTCGGTGTACTTGATACGAAGTTCGGAACGAAGACTTCTATCCTGATCTCCACCATTCTCATGGTCCTGAGCGCAGTCTTCTGCTATGTTGGTACGACTTCCCATTCGGCAGCGCTTTTCATTGTCGGATTCTGCCTGCTGCAGCTGTTTATGGGTGCATCTTCCAACTTTACGGTGTCCTCCGCAGCACAGTACTGGAGAAGAGAAGATTTCCCGTCAGCATTCAGCTTTATTAACCCGCTGGCTAATCTGATCTCAGCATTCGGACCGATGATCATCGCCGGGATCGGCTTTTCCGCAGGTTTCCACATCGTATGGATCGTGATCGGTATCCTGGGCGTGCTTGCTCTGGTACTGACCATTGCCTTCAGACCGGCACGTATCCTGAACAGCGATAAGAGATACCGCAGGGAAGCAGGCCTTCCGGAAGAAGGAATCTCCAAGTCAGCAGCTGAATTAATGGGTGAGAAATAAATAAAAAGATTATTGCCATCTACCGGAAACTCATTGGAACGCCAATGGTTTCCGGTATTTTTTATTCTGCAGAAAGCGAATTGCTGTCCAAAGACCATGCTTCGCATATGGCAGCCACAGCCTGTTCCGCAGTCAGATCGTCGCAGTCGATCACGCGATCGGCATATTTCTCGTATAATGGGACCCGGGCGTTATACATTTCCTGCACCGTTTCTCCCGGCTTAAGAAGGATCCCCCGGGTGGTAATGTTCCGGATCCGGGAAAGCATCTCCTCCAGGCTGATGCGCAGGTAGATTACGGTCCCGCGTTCCTTCAGATGCTTCATGGCGTCTTCATAATAGACCGCGCTACCGCCGGTGGAGATGATACTGTTCTGTGCGGACAGTTCCTGAAGGACATGCGACTCAGCCTCCGAAAAATACGCTGCTCCCTTGGCATTCAGGATCTCCTGAAGGCTTAAGCCTTCCTTGTCCTGGATCAAAAGGTCCGTATCCACAAAGCGTTTACAGAGCGCCTTGGCCGCCAGGACGCCGCAGGTACTTTTCCCGCAGCCCGGCATGCCGATCAGTATGAGATTGGTTTTTTCCGTGTCTGGTTTCATGAGAAAATTATAGCTGAAAAAAAGCAATGTTTAAATGCTGATTTATTTCTTTCAATTCATTATAATACTATAAAAATCTGCCGGAGGAGGGAAAGAATTGTTTTATAAAAGATCAGCCGGCGCTGTCATGAACATTGTTTTCAGGGTTATCCTGGCGATGATCCTGTTATTTTCCTGCATATGGCTGAAAGAACCGGCGTTTGCAGGGACCGCTCCTGATCTGCCGGAGGAGGTAAGGGACGATCAGATCCCTGTTCTTTCTTTGCAGATCGAGGAGGACGAATACCCGGAAAGCCTGGACAAGGAAGTCGAAAAACTCAGAACGTTTCTGACAGAGAGGCAGCAATGGTTCAATGACCACATAGACAGTGAACTGTCAAAGGTTTTCTGCGAGATCACATTTGCGGCAGACGGCGAGATCGTAGGCAATGCGCAGATCCGATATCAGGCGGATCTGTACGACATAGAAATACCGGATCTGGCAGCAGTCGGGAAAGAAGGATCTGTAGCAGCTGCCTGGATCGGTCCGGATGGAAAGGCACTGGATCCAGGGGAGAAAGCCTTTGATGATATGACGTTCACGGCAGAGCTGATCCCGGAAGAGGAGGCTGTGTATGCGGATGGACTGTATTTCGGACCGGATGAGATCTGGTTCGATCCTGATACTCAGGGACCCACCTATCAGATCCCTTATACGACCACGCCGGAAAATGCCAATGTGAACTATGTCAAATGGACGTCGTCGGATCCGGACATCGCGGAGGTTAAGACAGACGGTATGGTGATGCTGGGTGATATAGGAGATGTTGAGATCACGGGCGAGCTTCCTTCCGGCGCGAAGGCTTCGTTCGTCATGCACATCATAGGCGAGTGATACATTGAGAAATATGGAGGAAGAAAGATATGCCATGCACAACACTGCTTGCAGGAAAAAAAGCAACGTATGACGGATCCACGCTGATGGCCAGAAATGAAGACTCTCCGGACGGAAAGTTTACGGCAAAGAAATTTATCGTGGTGAATCCTTCGGACCAGCCGAAGGTCTACAGATCTGTCATTTCAAAGGCAGAGATCCCGCTCCCTGAAGATCCCATGCGTTATACCGCTGTTCCGAATGCGCTGCCTGACCAGGGCATCTGGGGAGAAGCCGGGATCAACGAATGCAATGTGGCCATGAGCGAAACGGAAACCCTTACTTCCAACCCGCGTGTCCTTGGCGCAGATCCGCTGGTAAAGGAAGGCATCGGTGAGGAAGATATGCTGACCATCGTTCTTCCTTATATCCGCAGCGCCAGAGAGGGCATCCTCAGGCTGGGGTCTCTTCTGGAACAGTATGGAACCTATGAGATAAATGGCATCGGCTTTCAGGATCTGGAAGAGATCTGGTGGATGGAAACCATAGGAGGCTATCACTGGATCGCCCGCCGGGTCCCGGATGACGCTTATGTGGTCATGCCGAACCAGCAGGGGATCGACCGGTTTGATTTCAAAGATGCCTTTGGAGAGCAAAAAGACTATATGTGTTCGGCAGATATGGCGTCGTTCATTACGCAGCATCATCTGGATCTGTCCTGTGATGGTTCGGATCCGGCGGAAAATGCCCACTTTGATGTCAGGGCAGCATTTGGCAGCCACAGCGATTCTGATCATGTCTATAATACGCCCCGTGCCTGGTTCATGCTGCGATACCTGAACCCGCACGCCTGCAGCTGGGATGGACCGGATGCAGGCTACGGACCGGAAGCAGATGACCTTCCCTGGTGCATGGTCCCGGAACACAAACTGACCATCGAGGATTTCAAGTACGTCCTTTCCTCCCATTATCAGGGAACAAAGTATGATCCCTATGGCACCGGCGAGCCGTCTGCGAAAGGGAAATACCGGGTGATCGGGATCAACCGGAACAATTTCCTGTCCGTGACCCAGATAAGGCCCTACCTTCCCGAAGAGATCCGTTCCATTCAGTGGGTCGCCATGGGATCGAACGCCTTTAATACGATCCTTCCGTTTTATACGAATGTGACCGTGACGCCGGAGTATCTTTCCGGCACCGCCGCTGTGCCAACGACCGAAAACTTTTACTGGGCAAACCGGATCATCGGCGCCTTGGCGGACGCGCATTACAAAGAATGCCTGAACCCGGTGGAGAGATACCAGATCAGGACCGTATCGAAAGCTTATCAGATGTTGGAAGAGTCTGACCGCAGGCATCTTGCGGGCAGGGACGCCGGAGATCTTCCGGACGATGCAGCAATCCATAGCTGCCTGCAAGAGTGCAATGCCCGGATGGCAGACATGGCAAAGGAAGAAACGGATTCGCTTCTGGACAAAGTTCTGTATGCTTCCAGCCTGAAGATGAAGAACGCCTTTTCAAGGTCCGACCATTAAGCTGAGATTTTTTCAGTATGACAGAAAAATGTACAAAATCTTGAGTTGTGTACCCTTTTTTTCTGCTATCCGTCTTATTTATATTGAAAAATGTTGGAATTAACCTGTCAAAGTGTTGCTACCAGGCATAAATTATCCGAATTCCGACTTATTTTGACTTCCGTCAGAGATAGAACGGTACACAACTCAAAAATCTGTACACTTTCATAAAAAAACAGCGAACCATACCGGCTAATGGCCTGGAGATGGTTCGCTGTTTTATAATTTCGGCTTTACTTTACGCAGAGCAGGGATGTGTACTCCCTCATATCCTCCAGGGTTTCGATCCGTTCTGCCAGCTCGATGATCTTTTCGCCTGTGGATTTCGGGAGTTTTCCGAAGGCGTTGAACTGATCCCAGAATTTTTTGTGCAGGGCTTCCCTGTCGGGGTAAACAAACATCTCTTTTACGAACTCTGCTTCCGCTTCATAGACACGGCCGTTCTTCATCTCTGCCTGTGCTTTGTATACAGGCATCTTGGAGGTGCAGTTCCAATGATCCATGATCAGGTTCTCCGCCAGTTCTATGAGTTTCGGATGAGCCAGGATCGCGTCGGTCTGGACCTGGTCAACCCTGCGGTCGCCGTGATACAGCGTGCAGCAGCAGGCAAACGCATAGGAGAAGAGGGCGTTGGTATGGTTCCTCAGGCGGAAGGGGTTGGAATAATAATTAATGCGGACGCCTTCCGGTTCAAAGATACGGACCTGTTTGATCTGCTCCGCATCAAAGGTGCCGTTGTCGGCTATGATCTGTTCTCTCAGCTTAAGCCCCAGGACAGCCGGCGCAATGGTGGGCATTCCTCCCGGACCTCTCTTGAACCGGATCTCCGTGAAATAGGTTTTGCCAAGTTCTTCAAAGGCTTTTTCGTAGTTGCCCGGCAGAGCTCCTTCCGGAACTTTCCGGGAGATCAGGCCGTCCTGGCCGAAAAACGGATCTTCAAATCCTCTCCAACCTCCTTTGGCCAGTTCCACCGCCATGACTCCCATACGGGCGCTTTCCGCGTTATGGTATTTGAATTCCTGGCTGTAATCATAATAAGCATTGGCAGGATCGGTTGAATTGGCGGCTGCAAAGGTAAATGCGGTTTTTGCCATTTCTTCATCGACATCTGCATAACGAAGCGCTATGGCACAGGCTGCCGTGGAACCCAGCTCCATATCGGTGGGGAACCGGACCGGAAGCGTGAATAAAAGCCGCCCTACGGTATCTTCGGCAGCGATATTATTGGCAATAAACTGTTTTCCGGATACCCCGTGAATATCCGCAAGCGTCAGATTGACGGGCAGGATCGTTTCTCCGTAATGGCTGGCAATGGGTTCTCCGAATACAACCATGGCCATGTTGCCGAAGTCATTGGCCCTTGCATGCAGGGCGTTATGCATCACCGCGTTGACCAGCGGGAGACGCACATCGGCGGCATCCGCAAATATGGGTGCCTCAGAGGCTCCGCCCTGGTTTTTGAGCAGATCATAGAAAAAGCGGTCTTCCGCAACGATATCTCCGCCGAAAATACATCCCGTCATATCCAACAGACGGTCTTTGAAGATCCGGATATTATCCTCGCTCAGATCCTCATAGGATGTCTGAAGAAGGTTGCGGCACAGCTTCAGTAAGCCTTCCGGAGGCGCTAATTTTGCATCTTTTAATGTCGTTTCACCCATTTGTCCAGTCTCCTTTAGCAACCTGCCGCAGGAAAGATCGTTTCTTCCCTGCGGCAGCTCTCATCTGTTATAAACTTCAAATTACCACTGACGGTAGCCGCTGACTTCGTCAGATCCTTCTTTGGCTTTTTTCGCTGCCTCTGTGTAAAGGCCGTACTCGCGCGCTTCCACCATCTCTTCATAGGTCGGATCGATGGCACGGAACTTTTCGTTTCTCGGAAGAGGAACATTCTGTTCCACCAGGATATCCTGCACCATGCGGATGTTCACGTCACGTACGGAGGTGCCCTGTTCGATCGCTACGGCAGCAGCAACGCCTGCGGCCTGTCCGGTGCCTACGCACTGCGGGATGAGGTTGAGCCAGTCGATGGCAGCCTTGTCGGCGGACAGATGCCTGCCAGGCGCCAGAAGATTTTCCACTTTCTGCGGAAGAATGGCTCTGTACGGGATCTCTACAGGTCCGCAGTCATTCAGCTGGC
>JAFWOB010000078.1 GCA_017510065.1 Parasporobacterium sp. | reverse complement strand
ACGGGGAAGAACCGCCCCATACATACGGATACCCCAGATATTTCTCTGCCTCCTGGATCATCCGCGCAAACCGGACATCACTCAGGGCTTCGCCCGGTATGTCATAATGCAGATAATCGCTGCTCGGCGTGACATTGGCGTAGATATCGCCCTCAAAGAGATAGGGCCGGTTACCGTAGGTCGAAAGCAGGATATTGTAGCGTTCCCTCTGGTCATCATCCAACCCGCCGGAGAAGACCGCCGCTTCCAGCGTCTTGTTCTTCAGCGTGATATTCAGGATGTAGTAGTCATAGGGAACTTCAACGTCATACTCATATTCTTCCTCGGTTGTCTCGCCGGTCTCCGGGTCTGTGTACGTCGTTGTTCAGGTACGGGTTTCGGTGCGATACCTGGTCTCGACTTCCTCCTCCAGCGTCAGCTCATACTGCTTGTCAAAGAGCGTCTGCAACGCCGCCTGTACTTCCTCCCGCGTATAGTCCTCGTACATGACCGTCAGATAGGAAGTCAGCACATACGGATTGTGGTTGATCTCGTCCAGGTTATAGCGGTACTCGTCATAGCCGGGATGCGTGGATTCGATGTTGTTGATCTCGCTGCGAAGCTCGGCCTCCAGTGCCTTGTAGTCTTCATTGGCACCGATGATATCCGCATCTTCAGCTGTATAGGAGCTGCCCAGCAGCGTTCCTCCGGATCCGCCTGCCATGGAGGAACAGGAAGAAAGCTGTGTGAACATAAAAACCAGCAGGAAGATAAAGGCAGCGCCGATCGCGATGACTCCTGCATGGCTCTTCACGAATTCCCCGGCTCTGCCGAACACCTGACTTACACGCTCTTTCAAAGAAGGTTTCACAGCGTGACCGTAAGCCGCCAGATTGCTGACGGCTCTTCCTGCCTTTGCTGCAACGTAGTCCTGCTTGATGCTTTTCCGCTGCATAAACCGGGACAACGGATTGGATTTCCCTGCAGGCTCTGCCGCCACCCCGGTCGTTTTGGCTGTTGCGGCAGTTTTGACGCCTTCTGAGAATTCTTCCTCCACATGACGCAGCGTTTCTTTTTCCGCGCTGATCTCCGGCTTCACAGCCCGGTCATGCAGCTTGTTTCCGTACTTTTTGACCTTCTGTACGGTGCCTCTGGCAACATCCGCTCCTGCCTCCGCCGCCTGAACGCCCCGGTTGACAGATTCGACGCCGATATTGTCATCTTCATCTGCCTCTGCGATCTTCCGATGCAGCTGCTGGGATACGACCGCAGATTTCAGCTTCCCGGACTGCTTCTTTTCAATAGGCTTTTTCCCATGCCGGAGCGTCTGCTCATTGTTCTTTGTGCCTTTGAGCTTTCGCTTTGTCCGGGTATAGCCATTTTCAGTCGGAAGGCGTTCTGTTTCCTCCGCTTTGACATCCGGCGCTTTCGCTTCCTTCATGTCATTGCGGAAATTCATCTTTTTCGCCATTAACCAGCCTCCTTTGCCTCCGCGACTTCACCGGGCTTGGTCGTCATGATCTTGTAGAGCTCCAGATCTGTAGGGAACCGGTCCACAAACGGCAGGATTACATTTCCATAGAACAGCAGCCCTTCGCCTTCACCGGAATGCGTCACGTAGGAAAGCTGATGCGGTGAGATGTTCAGCTGCTTTGCCAGGATCGCTCTGTCACCGACTGCCTGGTTCAGCATGTAGATGAAATCACTGTTCTCGAAGATATTTTCTACCTCGCGGCTGGCCAGCAGGTCCTTTACGTTCTGGGTGATGCCGGTCGGAATGCCGCCCCATTTTCTGAAACGCTTCCAGATCTCCACGGAATAGGCTGCCGTCTGTTCTTCCTTCAGAAGCAGATGCATCTCATCCATGTAATACCTGGTGGAACGTCCTTCCTCGCGGTTTTCTGTCACACGGCCCCAGACCTGGTCCTGCACGATCAGCATGCCGATCTTCTTTAACTGCTTGCCCAGCTCTTTGATGTCATAGCAGACAAGGCGGTTATTGATATCGACGTTTGTGCGGTGATTGAACAGGTTCAGAGAGCCTTTGACGTAGATTTCAAGAGCTGTCGCCACATGCCGCGCTTCCTTCTCATCCTGCTTCATCAGCTCATCGTACAGATCCTCCAGAACCGGCATGTTCTCCGGACGCGGATCATTGAAATACGACTGATAAATCTGATGGACGCAACGGTCGATGACAGTCTTCTCGATCGGCTGCAGTCCTTCCTTGCCGCCGACCACCAGCTCGCAGAGAGACAGGATGAAGTCAGCCTTTAACGCGATCGGATTATCCTCTTCGGAATAGTTCATGTTGATGTCCATCGGGTTAATGTACTGCGTGCTCATCGGACTGACCTTGATCACCTGGCCGCCCAGCCTCTCCACCAGCGGGGAATACTCTGCTTCCGGATCGGAAATGATAATGTCGTCATCCGTCACCAGGAATGCATTGGCGATTTCACGCTTGGCGCTGAAGGATTTACCGGAACCCGGCGTACCGAGGATCAGACCGTTGGGATTCTTCAGAAGCTTCCGGTCTACCATGATCAGGTTGTTCGACAGCGCATTCAGCCCGTAATACAGGGCTTCTCTGCCGCTCTGGAACAGCTCCTGCGTTGTAAACGGCACAAAGATTGCCGTACTGCTGGTTGTCAGACCACGTTCGATCTCGATCAGATTCTGCGCCAGCGGCAGGCAGCTCATCAGTCCCTGCTCCTGCTGGAAGTCCAGGCGGCGCAGGTTGCAGCTGTGTTTCTGGGCAATACTGGATGCCTGAAAAATGTTGTTTTCCAGCTCCTGCTTGGTGCTGCCGGTATTCATGATCAGGAATGTCACCATGAACATGCGCTCATTCTGACTCTGCAGTTCCTTCAGCAGATCCTTTGCATCGTTTCCGTAGGTCGCCAGGTCACTCGGAATGATATCCATGTCGTAACCGGCGCGGACTGCCTTCTTCTGCTCTTCGATCTTGGAACGGTCCAGCTCTGTGATCGTATGCTTCACCGTCTTGATTGCCTTGTTCTGATCAAGGGACCGGATATGCATTGTCACGATCTGGCTGGATT
>JAFWOB010000077.1 GCA_017510065.1 Parasporobacterium sp. | reverse complement strand
TTTACCGGCGAAGTGTTCCTGAACCAGATCGATGCTCCGAAGGGTGTCACGATCCATGCATCCGGCTCACAAACCGGAGAATATGTACTGTTCAGCGGCGGGAAACTGGTCGTTACAGAATAAAAGTCATAATAGGAGGAAACAAATGAAAAGAAAAAGCAAAGCATTTTCAGCAGCTGTTGTTGCAGCCGGTTTCGTTGTAACAACTTCTTTTTCTGCGTTCGCTGCCGAGCCGGCAATGGACCTTCAGGGACTGGATGCGTCCAGTATTGCGGACATGCAGGTATCGGAATTCGGTTCCAACAATACAACCACGAACCGTGCAGAACATGATACGGGCCATATCTATGTGGGTGTTGCCTTAACTGACGGTGTTGTTGATGAAGCCAATTCCAACTGGGCCGACAGAGTAACGGAAGAAGACGGCACTTATCAGATCGCTTTCCATGACGACGTGGAGGGCGAAGGCTTTACTGCGGTTCGTGTATTCGGCGAAGGCAATGTTGATGTTACAGGCGATCTTTACATCCATGACGATGGCGACGGAACCTATGATTCTGATTTTACAGGAATGGGTGCTGCCGTGACATCGGATCTGGGCGGCTCTGTACATGTAAAAGACGTTAATTTCTACAGCGAAGGTATTGTAAGATCCTTTGCCAATATCACGGCATCGGATCTGTTTGTTGAGAATAGTTCTCTGACAGCTGTCGGAGCGAACCCGTTTAAAGACTTTTATCCCGAGTATTGGAATACGGCTCAGACCGATGTTATGATCTCCCCACCGTGGGTACTTTCTCTTCAAGGCGCTGTCCGTACGATCAATGTGCTTGGTACATATCCGAATCTGGTCATTGCTGATTCCGATGTTACTTCGGGCGGCTGGGCAGTCCTTTCCACAGACGGATGTACTTCTCCGTATTACTGGCTGTACAATACTTCTCTGAATGTTCTGCCGGAATCCCAGGGAGGCATGGACAGCGGCTGGAAGATCCTTGGCTATGATGAGGATGCATACGGATCCGCTTATGCAGCCTTTATGATCGGAAGTGCGGTGGAAAACTTCTACGGTGTCGACATCAACGGAGCTACCTGGGCTGTGGTTGATTACGGCGGAGATGCTGTATTCCAGGGCCTGAAGGCTGGCGAAACTTATGAAGCAACCGATTCCGAAACAGGAGATGTAATCTATACTTACACTGCAGCAGAAGACAAACCGTCAACTGTCAACAGCGTATTCGGTTTCCTTGGCCAGACGGCAGGTTCCGTTACTCTGGAAGAAGGTTCTGTATTCAATACCGCGGATGCGCTCGCAATCTACAGAGATGCCAATGTTGACTGGGTATTCTCCGGCGCGGAGCTGAACCCCGGCAACGGTGTTCTGGTCCAGTTTATGGATAATGATAATACCACTATCGGCGGTTTCGATCCCTTTGGCACCTATCTGGAGGAAGCGGCAGGATTCCCGACAGAGGCATATGAAGCAGAGGCATCTTATGTCTTTACGGAAGATTCGGTTGTAGATCCTGACAAGACATACTATGAGGATGCCCCGGACGGTGGCTACAGGGAAGTCGAGAATCCGACAGATGCGGGAACCGTTGCTTACTATGAAAAGACAACACCGGGAACATACGGCACGGTACTGTTTGAAGATGGTGAATACACCGGTGATATCTACAATGCAACCGGATACTATGAACAGGCAGCCGATGCACTGGATGTTACCATTGCGGAAGATGCGGTCCTGAACGGAGATATCGCGCTGGCATCCCATGTACACGGCATGTTCCTGAACGGAAGAAATGTGGATGATGTGATCGCGGCGATCGATGAAGCCAATGCAAAACATGCGGAACAGGAAGGCTACTATGCCGGATTGGATGATATCGAATACGTCTTCCTGGATGAAAATGGTGCTGTAACGGAAAACAAAGAAGAAGCAGCTGCTATCCAGTTCACCAAATTCTCCACCATGGAGTACTATCTTGTGGCTCATGTGATCAATCAGGTATATTACAACGGCGCAGCCTCTCTGGACGTGATCGTTAACGGTACCTGGAAACCTGCAGTATGTTCACTGGTAACTTATCTGGAAGTTGCAGACGGCGCTCATGTATATGGTGACCTTACAGATCTGGGAGACGGCTCGTTTGTGATCGTTCCGTCTGAGAATGAGATCGAAGCAGGTATATATGGCGAGAAGTTTGTCTTTGTGGAAGATCCGAACGGCTCATCCGGCGGTGAATCTGCAGGTGAATCCGCAGAATCCGCAGATGAGACATCCGAAGGCGCAGAATCTGCAGATTCCGAGAACGGCGAATCAGAGTCTGCAGAAGCAGTGGAAGAACCTGCTGCAGATGCGGCTCCGGCGGAAGGTGAGTCTCCGGAAGGTGAGTCTCCGGAAGGCGAGTCCCCGGAAGGTGAGTCCCCGGAAGGCGAGTCCCCGACAGACGCTGCTCCCCAGAACTGACGGATGACCGCCTGAACCAGGATCCTTATGATTCAAACAGTGCAGGTGATACATGCAAAGCGCCTGCACTGTTGAAAAATATTATTTAGGAGGTAGTTATATGAAAAAGTTTTTAGCAATCGTGCTGGCAGCAGTTATGGTACTGGCAATGGCCATGACCGTGATGGCAGAAGAAGCTCCGGCAGAAGAGTTCACATGGAACGGTCAGAAGGAAGTATGGGCAATCCTTCCTACCACAGGCGTTCCGGGACTTCTGGTCCATGCTGATTCCATGGGCTATGAAATGGAAAAAGAAGGCTGGACCTATGCAGCAAAAGATGCAGAAGGCACACCGGCAAAACAGGTGGAGTTCGTTGAGCAGGCTATCGTTGCGGGTAATGTCGGTGCACTGATGATCGCTGCAATGGACCCGGAACTTCTGGAAGATGTCTGCGCAGATGCAAAGGAAGCAGGAATTGCCATTACTATGCTTGGTGTTGCTCCGACTTATCCGATGGCAGGATTTATCGCTACTGCTTATGACCTGACAGGTATGTATGCTGTTTATGCTGCACAGGATTGGATCGAGAAGAGAGTAGCAGAAGGCGGAAATATTCCGACCAATGCGGATGGAAAATATGAAGTGGCAGTGGACTACTATACAGGAATCACCGATGGAATTTATCGTTCCAATGCTATTTTCGGAACTATCGAGGAATCTGATAATCTGGTAGCTGTATCTGCAACCCAGTCTTATGGAAACTCTACTTATGATACCGCATACAGCAATGCTCAGGCTGCTTTATCCGCAAACCCGGATTGCCGTGTATTTATCTGCTATGAACCGGATCCGGCTATGGGCATCGCTGCAGCAATTGAAGGCTATGCAGAAACAAACGGCCTTGATCTGGCTGACTTCTGTGTTATTCCGTGCTATTCCCAGGATGATACTTTCATGGAGATGGTGGCAGCAGTCAACGAAGACCATTCTGCAAATGCCATCAAAGGCTATGCAACATTTGGTGGTGTCGGTACAGAGGAAGAAGATCAGGAATTCCATTCCGTTCCGAAATATGCAAACGACCTGACCTTCTCCGCAACCGGACAGAAACTTGCAGCAATCCTTCTGGGTGTCTGCGGCAGCGAAAGATTTGACTGGACTTATAACACACCGTATTACGATGATATTTCCTGCTGCAACATTTACGGTTATGAACTGAACTGGCATCAGGGAGACGAGGATCCGGCTGAGAAGTACAGAGTCGATGAGTTTATGTATTGATCAGACAGAAATCTTTGCAGTTAAGACATAGATTTCCGATGTTTTTCTTTTGTCACAGTCTGCAGGCACTGACACAGTGTCTGCAGACTTCCTCTATCTGAAGCATTTATCAGCAGGCAAAGAGAAATTGGGCCAGTCCGAAAAAAGAATGCTGAATAATCAAGCTTTATTATTTCGACTGGCCCACAAACAAAAAGAAATTGGGCCAGTCTGAAAAAAGAATGTTGAATAATCAAGCTTTATGATTCAGACTGGCCCAATCATACGACCGATTGAAAAATGGAAATTGAGAAAAATAAAGATCCGGATAACGGCTGCATTCAGTGCTGCGGATTGACAGATGCCGGATGGAAATAAGTGTGTAAGAAAATTTTCAAGGAGGTACAAGATATGATGAACAGGAAACTGGCATGGATCCTGGCGATCGCCATGATCATTTCTCTGTTAGGAACAGCAACGATATCGTTTGCAGCCCCGGATCAGGGAGGAGAAGCAATTGCACAGGGCGAATCTGCCGGCGAGACAGGAGAGAGCGCTGAGGGAGAAAGTGTTGAGGGTGAAAGCGCTGAGGGCGAATCTGCCGAGAGCGAAGGTGATTCCGAAACTGAAGCAGCGCCGGTCATTGAGCCGGATTACAGCGCTGTGCAGGATTATGAATACGCTGTGGTCGAAGCTGATGGTGAGCAGATCCAGCTGACTTATGTGCCGGGTGTTACGACAATCCTGGAAGTGGACGGACTGAAGTTCAAGGACATGAACAAGAACGGCGAACTGGATCCGTATGAGGACTGGAGGCTGGACGCGGATACAAGGATCGATGATCTGTTCAGCCAGATGACGATCGAGGAAAAGACGGGTCTGTTCTATCATATCTGCAGCTGCGGCAGTTCCAACGGGGCGGATTTTTCTCTGCCGCAGAATATCTGGGGACCGGATGCTGATACGCTGAGACCGGAAGACGGACACTCCATGTATTTCTATATTACCAATCTGGATATTACCCATTTCCTGGATAATTCCAATGGCACGCCGCAGGATCAGACAGATTATCATAATGCTATCCAGAGCATCGGTGAAAGAACCAGACTGGGCATTCCGATCACATTTTCATCTGACAGACAGTACAATGCATGGGGCGGCATGATCGATACGCCGCATGATTCCTTCGGTACCGCAGCAGATATCGAACTCGGAACAAAGCTGTGGGAGCAGTATGCCGCAGAGACCAGGGCTATCGGATATCATGTCCCATTCCATCCGTACGGTATGGAGATCGGTTCCTGGAACGGTGAAAATCCGGAATACATGGCACAAATGACAACAGCTGAGGTGTCTGCGATAGAGAAATATATGCAGGCGTGTGCAAAGCACTTTATCGCCAGAGGCGGAGATTCCAATTTTAAAAATGCAAGGTCGGATGCGCAGACCGTAGACAACTGGATGTATCCGTGGAAGGCGGCCGTTGATTGCGGAATCCAGTGGATCATGCTGAACGCAGATTCGGGACTTACCAATTCCGTTCCGGTCGATTTTGATAAATTTACTCTGGATTATCTGCGGGAAGAACTTGGATATGAAGGCATTACCTTATCTGACTGGGGAACGGAAGGCCCGAACAATGCTATGGGAATCGGAAATGACGGCACAGATCTTTCCACACTTACGACCGTGGAACGGTATGCATATGCCATCAATGCAGGTCTTGACCAGATCGGATTTCCGAACACAGCTGTCGGTGTTACATCTGAAGATCCGTCACCGACGGCTCCCAGCCACAGAGATGCCATTCAGGCTGCTTATGAACAGGGCTTGATCACGGATGAACGTCTGGAAGCAACCTGCAGGCGCGTGCTGAAATCCAAATTCACGCTGGGACTGTTTGAAGATCCGTACTGTGATCCGGCTGCTGCTCTTGCATTGGCAGCGAGCGAAGAATATATCGCCGAGCCATGGCCGATTACCGATCTTGAGAGCCTGAACAAAGCCCGCAATCCGGA
>JAFWOB010000076.1 GCA_017510065.1 Parasporobacterium sp. | reverse complement strand
GCCTCACTGTCACGGGTCTGCGTGATATAAGGATCGTCAAAATCTTCCGGAGTCACCTGGCCTTCGCCGCCTTCCGGTGCCGGCTCGCCGAGACCTTTGATCAGGTAGCATGTGGTGTTTGCATTCCAGATGCTGTAGGCATCCAGATAATCCGCCACGCCGGAGGAAGTGTATTCCACAGGTTCGATGACCGGAGTTCCGTCTTCTGCCAGATACAGGTTCATTTTCTCTGCAACACCCTGGCGGGAAGCACCGCCGTTGTTGATCGGACGATGACCGAAGTCATACCACACACCGTTGATTCGTTCCATGCCGCCATGATTGTTACCCCGCATATAGGTAGGCATATTGATGAACTCCATTTCGCCGGTCTGCATGTTCTTATGATATCTGCCGCTGGTATCGAACACGACGTTTCCTTTATTGCCGCTTAATGCTTCTTCACCGTCATATTCCACAATGTCATCCACATTGTTCTCTCCATAATGCCATACATCGCTCATCAGGTCATCCGCATATACATAGGAAATGGTGGAATGATAGGTTGCTCCCTCCAAAGAAGGTTCATTGCTGACATAGAGCATTACGTAGCATCCCAGTTCCT
The DNA here is from genome assembly GCA_017510065.1 of Parasporobacterium sp. Taxonomy (GTDB): domain Bacteria; phylum Bacillota; class Clostridia; order Lachnospirales; family Lachnospiraceae; genus RGIG5612. The sequence continues at coordinate 23,461 of JAFWOB010000076.1, read as the reverse complement.
CTACCCAGCCGCCGAAGGAAGGTCCTTCATAGATAGCCATGTAGATATTATCATCAGATGCCGGGAATACCGTTTCGTCGACTTCGTATCCATCTTTCAGGCTGCCCTTGAGTTTCGTAACGGAAAGAGTATGTTTTGCCTTGTAATTATCTGCTTCGAACTGATCAACAATGTCGTCGCGGCCGCCATCTTTCACACCTGATTTCATGGCGACACCTGCCACATAGATCGTACCGTTTTCGATATAGATGGCCGGATCATAAGCCAGTCGCATACGGAACTCTATCACATTTTCTTCCGGATTCCATGGTCCGCAGGGATTGTCTGCCGCACGGACAATTGCCTTATTAGCAGGCTGCGCTTCATTGTCGATCATAAAATAGGTGTCTGTCGTAACATCATAATCGCAGTCCGGAGCACACAGTTTGCCTGCCTCTTCCACGCCGTTTACATCAAAGATCACGCCCTCATATCTCCAGGTTGACATATCATATACCGGCGCTGACCAGAGAACATAATCATAATCACACATGTTGACGCTGTCCAGATCGTGGGACCCGTAAACATAGACTCTCCATTCGTTATCAAGTCTTGACCAGAACACATGTGGTTCTCCATCCGGGCAGTATGACCAGTTTTCATATAACGGGTTGCTGGCTCCCAGATGGGTCACAGGCTCACCTGTCTGCGGATTAACTTCATAAACCAGAGGCGCTGTTTCATAGGAATATTCAGCACCGCAGTCACTGCATACATAATGACGGAAGCCGCCTTCTGTATCGGTGGCTTCAAAACTGTCATCCTGCAGCAGATAGCTGTCCCTGTGCTCACATGCACGGAAGCTGAATTCTGCATCAGCTGCCGGTGCTTCTTCTGCCGCGAATGCTGCCACAGATAATGCTGCGCACATCACGAGCGAAAGACCAATTGCCAAAATACTTTTTTTCATAAATACGTTACTTCTCCTTTCTGTTGCCTGCCAGCAGCACAGGTCAGACCTGATAAATCCTCCTACTGCTGTTTCAATATCTTTTTTCTATCATAATGTCTGCAATACTGTCAATCTGCTCCCGGGTAACACCGATACTCAACAGATAATTATAAGCCTGCTCTTATTTAAACAGGATGTTCCTTGCATTATACAGCGTATAAGGCATTACCAGATCCATATGCCTGAATTCCGAGAGAGCAAAATAAAAATTGTTTTCTTCCGGATCCAGTCCATAGGAGAACGTTTCCGGGTGATCGTAGAAGCACTGCATCTGCGGGATCATGTTCTGACCCGCTCCGTCTTTTTCGCCGCCGGCTGTGGCGAATACAAACACATCCAGGTCCGGATTTGCATCAAGCGCTTCTTTTATATAACCATACGCATCTTCCGGGGTAAAAATGTCTTCTTCGCTGTCCCCGCCGATTCCTTTTCCTTCAGGCAGGATGTTGGCGCTCATCGGCATAAAATAGCCAAAGTATTCCATATCGTGGTGCATAACATACCATGTGCAGCAGGAGCCTCTGGAATACCCGGAAAATGCCCGGTGATCACGGCTTGCCTTGATCCCTTCTTCGGAAAAATCCTCGCAGTAAACATTATATCTGCTCTCTATCTGAGGGATCAGATCCTCAACGATTTCCCGATAGAAATTACCTGCAATACCTTCATACCGGCTGTCTCCGGCAGGTCCGTCTGCAGGATCTGTATGAAGCATAGTTTCATCGCAATCAAAGTAATATGTCGGACTGATGATGATCATCGGATCCATCAGCTGATGATCAGGATCGAACATATTATCGATCATGTTCAGACTATTGAATTTCGGTACCCCCGCATCCCAAAGAGCATTGGGTGAACTGGCGTTTCCATGTTGGAAATACAGAACATTGTATCTGGTGTCCTTGTCTTCAGGATCATATCCGTATGGAAGATACACTGTCACATACTTGGTATACGTCTCGCCATCATCATATGCATCTGTTGTATAATACAAACGCTCGATCGTTCCCTTATGCTCTGTCGGATAATAATTATATCCTTCAGGCATCACATCAAATACCATATCTTCACCGAGGATACCGGACGTAATAACAGTTTGAAAATTGTCAAAATCATTTTCATCAACCGCTGTTGTTTCTTTGGCCAGAGCTGCCGTTGTTCCCAGAAGCATCGTGCCTAAGAGCAATATGATAATCATCGCTGCTACCTTTTTCACAATAATCTCCTTACTTTTCACTGTTTTTACAAGATGCGGGTTTTTAAGCTGTAAGGGGCTGCTCAAGGCAGCCCCTGTAACTGTTCATAGCTTTGGTTATTTAATCAATCGTTTCCCATGCGTTTTCGCTTGCAATAGCATCATCCCAGATCAGCTGTGCATCGCCGGTCATAAATCCGGTCTCATCATATTCTACGGTTACGATACCGTCTTCCACTGTTCCTTCAAGAACCTGGTCTTCGTCAAAAGCTTCGAAAGTAATGCAGAATGCGCTTTCATCATCATTTGTAGCTACTGTGATCTCAGCATCACCGAATCCATATGTTCCGTCGAACACTTTAACCTTGGTATAACCTTCCGGGGCTTCTGCCGCTGCAGCTTCTGCCGGAGCTTCTGCTGCTGCAGCTTCTGCCGGAGCTTCTGCTGCTGCATTCTCTGCCGGAGCTTCTGTTGTTGCGCCTGCTTCACGGACCAGTGCGCCTTCAAAGATCACAGGCAGTGCATTGTACAGGGTAAACGGCATCCAGCAATCGTCGTGATCGAAAGCAGATCTTGTGAAGTAGAAATTGTTCGCTTCCGGATCCATGCCATAGGAGAAAAAGCAGTCTTCATGTGCCAGGAAATTCTTCACCTGATCGACCATCATAACGCCTGCTCCGTCATTATCGCCTCCTGCTGTAGCGAATACGAAGAAATCATAATCTGCGTTTGCTTCTACAGCTTCTTTCAGCATTTCATAGGATGTATCATCAGAATTTTCCGGAGCTCCGAGGCCTGCAGGCATATACGGGCAGCTCATGGGCATAAAGTATGCGAAATATGGGATGTCATTTTTAAACATGTACCATGTGCATGCGGAACCCCTGGAATATCCGCTCCACATACGATGGTCACGGGTTGCAATGATGCCTTCCTCTGAAAAGTCCTCACAATAGGTATTCAGCTGGCCTTCCACTGCAGGGATCAGATCTTCCACGACCTCTCTGTAATAGTTTGCAGGAGTTACTTCATCATTTCCGTCGCCGGCCTTCAGATCTCCGTTCGGAGGTGTGTTCCAGCGATCTTCCGGAGCGTAAAAATAATAGGTCGGGAATACCAGGATGCACGGATTCATAACGCCATATTCCGGATCCATCATATTATCAAACAGGTTTTTATCACCGTATCCTACTTTGTCAACGGTTGCATGATCGAAGAATTCATTGGGATTCTGGTTGTTGCCATGCTGGAAATAGATTACGTTGTATTTCGTTTCCGTATCTTCCGGATCATATCCGTAAGGCAGATAGACACGACACCATTTGTCATAGGTAACGCCGTCTTCATATGCATCCGTGGTGTAACGGACCACCATATCCGTTCCCGGATGCTCTGCCGCATGATTCTTGAAAGAATCGGAAAGCACTTCAAAAGTCAGATCAAAATCGAAGTCACCTGATGTGGTAACTGTCGTTGTGGTAACAAAATCAAGCACGTCAGGTTCCACAACCTCTTTTTTAGCAAAAGCGTTGGTTGCAAGCAGTGAAACTGCCATTGCTGTCATCAAAATAAATGCTGCGAGTTTTTTCATTATTATCCCCTTTCTTAAATATCCGGGCTGCATATCTGCGCCTCTCTCCTTTTGATAACAACATTTTAAATGATTGCCAGAAAGGGAAATAGTATGATTATGACATGAACCTATACAATTATGACATGTTGATCAGTGCCCCTGCTCGGACAGCCACAATGACAGCTGCCGGCGGTTTTCCTCGATGATACGGTCTATGCCGGCTTTTTTCAGTTCTTCATTGAGAATGGCAAGACCGCCGTCTACATCCTCCAGCATGCCGCATTCAAGAGCCGGCGTGTAAGCAGCGATCACTTCATCCACTGCTTCCAGCTCCCTCTCTACACTGCTGCTGTCAAATGTGTACCCCATAACAAGGGGTTTCAGGGCTGAAGCTTCAAATACCGTCTGATAAGCAACGGTCTCCTCCGTAGCCGGAAGCCACTGGTCACAGTGCTGTTCATTTCCGAAAAAAGTAAAGATCCTGTGGTAATCCATATTATCGGTATGGGCGATCACATGGTCGCTCACTCTGGTATAATGCACGCCTTCAATACCATTCGTCAGAATATTTGCCAGATTGTCATCTGTGTACAGAAGATTCAGAAATTCCACAGCCTTATCAGGACTTTTGCTGGTAACCGGCACAGCCCACATTCTCTCCTGGACGTATCCGGTACCGGTCAGTGCTTCCGTGGTCATTACCATATCAAAATCAGGATCTGTAAGCTGAGCTGCATTCTGCATCGGTGAGTACCCTGTATACAGGCAGAAGATCTGCCCTGCCGCCAGCCTGTCTGTAGGAAGGATCGTGCTGGTCATGATGTTCGGCGGAATGTAGCCCTTTATCTGCCACTCCCGGATCTTGTGACAAAACCGCCTGTACTGATCCGACGCATAAAGATTTACGATCTCCATATTACTCCATGGTTTGAATGTAACTCCGAATTCATAGAGACCGCTGCCGTAAGCTTCCATTTCATAAATAAAATTCATCAGAGAAACATCACGTTTTATAAACGCCATGCCATAGACACCGGGCAGTTTTTCCTGTACAGAGGCAAACACTTCATCCAGATCATCCAGGCTGCATGGATCCGGCATAGTGATCCCTGCCTGCTCTGTCATGGCTCGGTTATACATAAGCCCGCCCGCCACAGCACTATTTACTCTTCCCGGAATACCATAAAGGATGTTTCCGATATATCCGGTCTTTAGTGTATCTCCGAACAGATCCTTAATATCCTTCCCGTATTCATCCAACAGATCTTCGATAGGAGTCAGCAGTCCGTCTGCTGCCATACTGGAGATCGGATAGGTAAGTCCTGCCGTGACCAGATCCAGCTGTTCTCCATTGGCGATCATCTGCCCGATATACTGGGCATGCTGCTGGATCGGAACATTCAGAAGATGCACCCTGACCCCGATGGCGGGCACAGTGATCTCATTGACTGCACTTTCCACTGATTCAATCCCGGGATTGTCAAGACTGAACGTAACGGTTTCCACGATCAGGTCATAGGGCTGTGACACTTCCTTTGTATCTGTATTTCCGGCAAATGTTTTTTGTTGAAACAATACTGCTGAAAGCAGTACGATCATGATCGCTGATAATATCTTTTTCATCATTCCTCCCGGTTCATCTCCGGCAGATACAGCTCTGCCATAGCACCGCCGTCAGGCGCATTCGCAAATATCACATGGGCATGATCCTGATAGATCAGATGCATACGTTCGATCGTATTCTGTATGCCCAGTCCCAGTCCTTCCTGTTGTTCACCGGTCTCCCGGAACAGACGGATCTTTTCCAGCGTCTCTTCAGGATACCCCTTTCCATGATCACGGATGGAGATGTGAAGCAGTGGATCCGAACTGTCTGAAGAAACCTCCTCCACCAGTATTTCAACATGATTGGCCTCCCCTACTACCAAAGAATGCTTGATGGCATTTTCAGCGAAGGTCTGGATAACAATTGGCGGGATCATCGTTTTTTTCAGTTTTTCCGGACAGTTGATCTCATAGAAAAACATATCGGGATAACGGATCTGCTGAAGTTTAAAATAGTTTTCCACATGGGAGAGTTCTGCTTCCACCGGCACCAGCTGCTCCTGAACATGGGCGATATAACGATAGTAATCAGAAAGACAGGTCACGGTTTCCTGGATCAGATCGTATTCATCAGGTTCCATGGAAAAAATCAGGTTCAGCGTGTTCAGTACAAAATGAGGCTGCATCTGCTGGGACAGATAATTCACATAGATGCGTTCTTTCTCCAGCTGGGACTCATAGACCTGCATACGCATGCCTGCCAGTTGATCCATGGAATTATTAAACTGGATATTGAGCCGGCCGAATTCGGTGGAAGTCGACTTCTCCGGAATACGATACCCTGTATCTCCCGCTTCGATGTGGCGGATTGCTCCCATCAGTTCCCGAAGCGGCAGGATTACCAGCTTTCTCATAGAGAACCACACCAGCGGCAGTGCCAACAGCATAACAATAGATGCGATCAGTAAGATCCTCACCCCTGCCGGTACCATGGACTCAAGAGAAGGCATATGATAGCGCAGGATCCCATCGAAGGACTCTGACCCTACATCCACACAGTCGCTGCGGGCGTCCATTTGTCCGGCCAGCAATTCATAACTATCTCGTCCTGTGCGCTCGATCCCCCATTCTTCCATCAGCCGTTCTTCCTGGACCCATGCCCCGTAAACAGTATCATGATATACAGACGCAAAAAACAGCCGCCCCTGACTGTCTGTTTTTTCCAGATGCCAGCTGCCATCCTGTTCTGGTTGTTCTGTGTCTTCTCCGGACGATCTCACCAGTTCATCTGAAAGGCCTAGAACAAATGCGGAATCCGAACCGCATATGATCAGCAGTTCTGTTCCCGGCTGCATGATATAATATCCGTCGATCAGCGGGAACTGACCCAGCCAGCTGTTCAGGGTTTCCGTCAACAAGGTACGGTTTCTCATGGTCTCAAACGGATCTGCGCTGTTATCCGCAGGTGCCGTTGCCAGATTATATTCATTGGAACGGCTCAGGTCATACATTCTGCTCTGGGCCTGGGACAGTTCTCTGTCCAACTGATTCATATACAGCGACAGCGCATAGCTGTGTTCCTGAATGACATTGCGGCGGGACGCTTCAGACAGACTGAGCGTTCCTATCACAGACAGGATATTTAACAGGAGTACCACCACAAAAACCGTGGCAAACAACCTGAGGGTTATGGATTTATTATTCAGCTTACGTTCCATCATCTTTTATTGAGCCATAGAAATGGCAAGTCATTTGTTTATCCTTTTTTATTAGCATATACCTATACAGCCGATTGTCAATAAAACCCGTTTTACAGGAACTTGTATGGTAAAACTATAGAAAAATAAGCTCACAAATGCTAAAGTTTGATATTATGAATATCCTAATCGTTGATGATGAGATCCGGGCAGTGAATGCCCTTATAAAGAGAGTTGACTGGCAGGAGCAGGGATTTTCCCTGCCTTATGCCGCTTATTCCATGGCCCAGGCACAGTCTGTTTTTAAAAAGCACCCTGTGGATCTCATGCTGTGTGATATAGAAATGCCCCAGGGAAACGGCCTGGAGCTTTTTGAATGGGTAAAATCCTATTATCCTGAAACGGAGTGTATCTTTGTCACATGCCATGATGAATATGAATATCTGCGCAGCGCTATGCAGCTGGGAAGCTGTGATTATATTCTGAAACCTGTCAATTATGATCAGCTCAGAGAGGCTCTTGACAGCGTCCGTTCAAGGCTTGAAAAACGGCATTCCAAGGATTTACAGACCCCCGGGACCGGAACGCCAAAGGCTATTTCTCCCAGAGTCGTTCAAGCCGCCAGCCCCTATATAGCAAAAGCACTGGAATATATCTCCAGCCACCTTACACAGCCCATGTCTGTTCCGGAAATAGCAGACTCCGTTCATTTGAACGAACAGTATTTCATGAGGCTGTTTAAAAAGGAGACCGGATCTTCCATCCTCCAGTATATCACTGCCCAGAGAATTGCCCTTTCCATGGAGTATTTGAGAGAGACCGATCTTCCTGTCACGGAAGTTGCGCTGAACTCAGGGTTTGACAACTATTCCTATTTCAACAGGATCTTCAAGCGTTTCACAGGAGAGACGCCGTCAAGATACAGAAAACCCGCCGGAGGATGATGCACGGTACTGCATGGCGCTCATTCCCGTGCACTTTTTAAAAGTCTTCGAAAAATGATTCAGCGATTCATAACCGACAAGAGCTGATATCTCTGTAACGCTTTTATTCGTTTTCCTCAGATATTCTTTGGCATGATCGATCTTAAGTCCCGTGACGATATCAGAGAATGTCCTGCTGAAATGTTCATGAATATATCTGGAAACATAAGTTCTGTTAAAATGGAAGTTTGCAGCCAGTTTATCAAGGGTTATATCCTGATAATTCATCTGGATGAACTGGTAGATCTCTGCAGCATCAGGACGGCCAGATGAAAAGTTCTGCTGATAAAAACTCATATTGTCATGGTATTTACGAAAAGCAGTTGCAAGAAACAGCTTCAGCAGGCTCACAGAGCAGGAGTTGAAATAATACTTCTGTTTATCAGCATTTTCACAGGCCAGCGACTGTATATAAAAACGCACCTCATCATCATCCGGATTCCCGCGAATGACACAGTAATTCCCTGCTGTTTTTTCCACGATGTATTTTCTGAAAAATTCTGAAAGAATAAGATCCGAAGTCAGAAAATCATGAAACAGGATTTCAAATGCCGCAGACCTTACCACCACAACGATCGCAAATGTATCAGGCGTAGTGTGAACGGAATGTTCAAAGCCTGGAGAAGCAATATAAATATCGCCGGGATCCAGCCTGATCTCCTGATCATCAAAAGAAAGCGTGCAGCTTCCCCTGAAAATGTAGGTAAAGGAAAAAACATTATTCAAAGTCTGCTTCGTGTAGCCATAGTTATGAATATGCTGGGCACTTGCCACATCGACATCATCAGGCAGATTGATATTCCTGTTTTTCTCGTGTTCCTCCCATAACACATCAAAAATCCTGTTCACTTCAAATGGGATCCTGTCATATGCCGCCATAAAATCTTCTTTGCTCATGAACCCTGTGATCACAGGCAGAGGAAGCGTTTTCTCAGACAGAAGTCCTTCTTCTTTCATCATCATCAACGTTTCCGGAAACTCAGGCATCATGCGGCATTTTCCGGAAAGCTTCTTAAGATAGCCCTTTACCATTTCAGGTGTAGCATAATAATTCTTTTTCATGATCATACCGGTCCGAAATAATATCCGTTTATCACAATATGTAAAATATCTATCACAAATATCGAAATATGTAAATATATGAATAATTGCCGTCAATTTTCTTACTACTGTTTAAAAACAAGTGTTGATAAATTAAAGATATCAGGCTACTGCCTGACTACAATATGATCTCAGTGATCCGAAGGAGGTATTCATGAAGAAATTATCAGCAGTTATTATCGTTCTTGCCATGACAGTCTCTATGGAAGCAGCCGCTTTCGCATCGGAAGCTGTGTCAGCCGCCGGTGAAGATCCGGAAGGTTATAAGAACGGCTACCCCATCGTTACCATCGAATCAGAAATTCCTGTGCAGGAAAACTTCGCCAAAAATGTAGCAAGCACGGTATCTCATCATCCCTATGAAGACTATCAGGGATATATCATTTTCTACGGTGCATCCAATTTTGCCAGATGGACAAAAATGGCAAAAGACATGCCGGAATACAAGGTTTTAAATCAGGCATTCGGCGGAAGTACCGATATAGATCTTGTTCATTTTGCCAATGAAGCTGTATTCCCATACAATCCGGCTATCGTCTTTTTCCAGACCGGTTCCAATGATTATGTAAACCTGGAAGGAACAGATGAAGAACGTATCGAAAAGTGCATGAATTTCAAAAAGCAGATGTTCAGTGCTTTCCATGAGATCATGCCTGATACCAAATTTGTTGTGATGAGCGGCCTCTTGCTTCCGGGAAGATCCGAATATCTGGAACTGACTCAGAAAATCAATGAAGAACTGAAACAACTGGCAGATGAAACCGATTATATCTACTTTGTTGATGCCGCCGATCTGACCTACGACGGAACAGATTTTCATGAGGAACTGTTTGTGAAAGACCTCATTCATTTGAATGAAGACGGGCAGCATTTATGGTACGAAGGATATATCAAACCTGCTATTGAACTGGTGATTGAAGAAAACGGTTTAGACAGTGTGAGACAGTAACTACACTATGAATTGAAAGAAGCCGATGCAGATTGCATGCATCGGCTTCTTTTTATGAATTCTACGGTTGTTTAAAATATGGCTGTCACTGCAGCGTAACAGTAATCGTATCTCCTGAAATCTCAAAATGATAGCTTCCGGCTGCCAGTTCCAATTGCATGGTCTCTGCCGCATTATGAACTGTGCTGCCGGTTACCACAGCACCCTCACAGGCGTTGATTTCCCCGGTTACAGGCAGATACAGCGTCGCAGAGGTATTGGCCGGGATCGTTGCATCATAGCTGGTCATGACGCCATCCTGTGCTGTCCATCCGCTCCGGATCGTTCCGTAGACAGATTCATAGCTTCCTTTTGCATAAGTAAAGGTTCCGCCCGGTGTCGGCTGAAGGATGAAATGCTGATAACCCGGCTGTTCAGGATCCGCCTTGATGCCCAACTGGTAGGATATCATCCACTCATACACAGCTCCCAGCGAATAGTGGTTAAAGGAGTTCATGGAATTGTTGCCGTTAAATCCCAGCTCGTTGGTATAACCATTCCACCGTTCCCAGATACTCGTAGCGCCCTGCGTTACAGGATACAACCAGGAAGCATATTCCGTGGATTCAAACAGCTGATAAGCTGTGTCATTCATATTGTAATCGGACAGCGCATTCAGTACATTGCCGGTAGCATTAAAACCGGTTGTAATGCTGTAAGGCGGTACGACCAGACCGTCTCTGTCAGTCAGATCAGGCTCAGATATTGTGAGCTCATAATTCTCCAATGCTTTTTCAAGATTATCATCGCTTATGACATGGAAACGAAGCGGTGTGGCATAGGATGCCTGAGTATCCTGAACAGCGCCTTTCGCGTTTCTTGTCTTTCCGGTTTCCGGATCGATAAAGCGCTCATTCCAACCTTCACGTGCCTCTACTGCAGCATCCCTGTATTCCTGCGCTTTTTCGTTATCCCCTACAGCATCCGCCAGGACTGCTGCTTCATCCAGAACTGCGATAAAGACGGCATTTCCGACAAGTGAGCTGTCTGTCAGAGCCCGGGACAAATGGTCTCCCAATGTACCCGTTTCCCCGGTAAGACGAGGATCCTCCAGCTTGTCTCCGTCCGCATTCTTGTAGCCTAACGGAGTGTCGATCAGGTGATCCACATAGGTATAAATATTCTCGATGTTGTCCCTCACAATGCCCAGGTTTCCTGTCTGCATATACAGATTGTACGGAATTGTGACTGCCAGGGCATTCCAGGTGATCCCGAAGCTCAGGCCGGTGTGGTCAATCGGAGCGTCAGAATCAACATCGTAAGCAGTAAATGCAGGAGCATACTGGGCAGAGATACCGGTTTCTTGATTGGTGCCCGCACGGACGGTATCCATCCACTGGCGCATGAAATTATAGGTATCCGCAATATAAGAACCTGACAGCGCAAAGATCTGGGCATCGCCGGTCCAACCCATACGTTCATCCCTCTGCGGGCAGTCCGTAGGAATGGAAATATAATTGCTGGTAGTGGAATTCACGATATTATGAAACAGGCGGTTCACAAGCTCATTGGAGGATTCATATTCCGCTGTGGCATCCAGGGAAGACAGCACCTGCATCTGCACGCACTCTTCAGGAAGCGGCTCAGCAAGACCTGTGATCTCAATATATCTGTAACCATGGAATGTAAGATCGGGAGCAAATATGTTCTCGCCTTCTTTCATGGTATAAAAATCCGTTGCCATGGCGCTTCTTAAGTTTTCCACCATCAGCATACCATCCACTCCGGCATTCGTATATTCCTCCAGTTCGGGATATAGGATCTCCGCAAAGCGTACGGTCATGGTCTGTCCCGGCACTGCGTATTCCTCAGGGATCGTAATTAACGGCACTCCGGATACATTTTCGCCCATATCGTAAAGATAAGAGCCGCTGCCTTCCTTTGTCTCACCCAGTAACTCTCCGGCTGATAACACTCTGATCACATGTACCGGCTTGTCAAGTCTTGTAACAAGAGCCGGATCTGCAAACTGCGGCCGGATCCCGATCACGGCTGCATCCTCCCAGGCAGAATCATCAAATCCCGCTGCATTCCATCCTGCCACTGCTGCTTCCCGGGTTGCGTCGTAACGTTCCCCCTGGAACATGGAAGCCAGGCGCACCGGTCCGTCATTGAAACACTTCCATGTAGCGGCATCTGTTACAAAGGTATCGCTGTTTCCGTCGGCATAGTCAACTACAAGCTTTGCCATCAACGAAGGTTGATCTCCGTAGTAATTATTCGTCAGTGTCTCGAAGGTCATCATGCCGGTCCACCATCCTTCCCCCAGGATGGCGCCCATAACATTTTCACCCTGCTCAAGATACTCGGTTACATCATATATATTGTAAGCGAGAATAGAATCATATTCCGTAGAACCCGGGTTAAACCATTCCTCCGGCGCAACTTCCCTGCCGTTGATATAGAAATCATAGATGCCATGAGCGGTCAGGTAAAGTCTGGCCCTGGCGATCTCAGAAGCCGCCTCAAAAGAGGTCCGCAGCATCGGTGCAGCGCCGTAAGACGGATCCGCATATACCAGGATGCCGTCTTCCCCGCCATCCACTGTAATAACCCCATCGTTCACAGAAACTCCCTCAAGATTCTCAAAGATGGAATAGGCAGGGCCGGTAGTTTCATCAAGCAGGATTCCTCGTCCGTAGTTTCCTGCATTTTCAATGGTATAGCCTGTAAAAGTGGCCGCTTCACCGGCATTTGCCGCAAAACCCACACAATTCAGATGGGGAAATGTATTGGTCTCCGAAGATCCTGCAGGATTCACTGTGATCGTATCCTTCGCCAGTTCCAGACCATCAATGGCTATTGTAAGTACTCTTCCGGAACAGAAGATCTCCACATGATGCGTATCATACTGGTTCTTGGAAGTCAGTATGCCGCTGAGTTCCTCATTTTCACTTATCGTGAAGAACGGCGTGTCAGGATCCTCTTCTGTATTATATCCGCAGCGATAAGCATTGATCACGGCATCGGCAAAATCGATCTCTACTCTCACATAGTTCTCTCCGGCACATTTCCATGGATTAAAGACCGGGTTGTTCAGCCGGAAATCATTCGCGCCGAGAATAAACGAGGCAGTAGAACTTCCTTCCTGCAGCTGAACGTCTGCGCTGATGCGAAAAACGGCTTTGGATGCTGCATCCAGAGTTTGTTCACCGGAACCGATCCACTGCGCTCCATCCCAGGCTTCGAAGGTGGGATCCAGCAAAGACGTCTCAAAGGAGGCTGTCTCCGATGGGATCTCCCTACCATTCTGATCCGTGACAGTGACGTTCCAGGTGTATTGTGAAGACGAAACCAGAGGATCTCCCTCATACAGTATTTCATTGGATGTCGCGCTTTCTACAACACCCGAATCCCATACAGTATTCTGCGCATCGTCCTGTACAACAATATGGTACGCTGTCTGCGCTGCACCGATCTCATCAGACTGCATTTGCCAGGAAAACGCCGGCTGCTGTGAATCAACCCCTAAAGGATCTGTAATACCATCTGTTTTCAGATTCATAATCTGCGGTTCCGGCTGCGGAGTTTGCGCTGCTCCTGCAATGGTCCCGGTACTGCAAAGCAGCAGAGCAAGACAGATGCAGAATGCCGTATATTTCTTTCTTTTCATGTTCCTCTCCTATATGATATATCTATAAGCATATATAAATATATCATAATCCTTTCAAAAAAGTCAGGGATAGACTTCGTTATCTCAGGTTTCGGCTTCTTTCAGATCTGGTTTTTCAACAGCACTGTCAGGCGGAACCAGTCCTGTTCCTGACCGATCGTAACCGTTCCGCCGTACTTTTCTGCAATATAGCGGATTCCTTTGATACCATATCCGTGACTTTCCTTATCTTTTTTCGTAGTGACCAGAACTCCCTCTTTATATGCAAGCGGAGTATCGTTGATATTTTCCACACAGATTGCCAGGAATCCCTGCTGTTCCATAGCCTTGACATGGATCAGCCGACGCTCGGGATCTTCAATTTTCAGCACAGCCTCTATCGCATTATCCAGAGCTCCTCCGAATATCACGCACAGGTCATCGATCGCGATATCTTCAAAGAGTCCTCCATCCATAACAAAGCTGAGTTTTATCTCATGGAAAGTACAGATCTGGCTTTTCTCCCAGAGGATGGTATCCAGCACCGGATTGCCCGTCAGACGGGCAGGCTCTATCTGCTCCACCTTTTTTTCCAGTCCGTCCAGCCATTCTTTTTGCTGTTCGACAGGGATATCAGCTTTCATGATAGCAATCTGGTTTTTCAGATCATGATAGCGCTGATTGATCACTTCCGCATTGATACGTGCCTGTTCATACTGGTTTTTCTGTTTTTCAAATACATGATTGATCATCTCCAGTTCATGCTGCACCTGCAGATATCCTTTCCAGATGCGGCGCACATACAGGATAAACAAACCCACCAGAAGGTATATCCAGCGCGGGATATTCCCCATAGTATTGTCCCACAGATCCATCCAGTCAAGGCTCAGGAAAACCAGATAGATATTACTTAATATGTAGCATATGACTGTGATAACAGCAGTAAGGATCAGATCCGTCCAGTTGGCAGTATACCATCCTATACCTGCATAGATTCTGTGTTCTATAAAAAACAGGATGCTGAAAACAATGATAAAAACAACGGCTGTAATCATCCATTTATACGCCGGAGTCAGTATTCCCAGATTCTGAAGGATGAGATAATGCCCGAACAGGCTGAAACTCCAGGCCATCTCAGCTCCTAGAAAAGCATAAAGGCTGAGGACGATGGCGGTCATGATCCGAATCCTGCAGACTGCCAGGATATGAACTGCCATGAGGAAAATATAAAGACATATTTTCAGAACTTCCATCCCCAGTCCGTCTTGCGGAACCAGTCCCTGATTTCTGGTATTGATCCATACGACAAACAGCTGAATGACCAGCATACCTGCACTGACGGCAGCAGATTTCAGCTTTCCTGCCCGCTTTGGCGGATTGCTGATAAATATCACGCAGGCGATCCATTCCGCCAGTGCATACATAAAATATTCTCCGTTGAACCAAGCAGCCATTTTCTTCTCCTGTATCTGTATATTACAGTGTAATCATTACCTGTTTATTGTATAGTCTGTCTTTCGGAATGCAATTGTATTTTCGTAATCAGCTGATATATTTCGTGTTCTGCAGCAGAAAAAACGTTTGTGTTTACTTTGCCGTTTTTTTCTCCTAAAATAAAAAAGGTTCCATATATCCAGCAAATGATATTTACTATTTCAAAATGATCCGGGTTGCCGTTGCCGAAGACGAACTTAATACATCCGAAAAGATCCTCTGTTATCTGGAAAGATATGCTGCTGAAAAACAGCTTGAGATAAAAACTGTCCATTTTTGCAATGGATTTGAGATCACTGATAAATACTGCCCGGAATATGACATCATCCTGATGGATGTGGATATGCCCCTGATAAATGGGATTGATGCCGCGCGGATGATCCGGCAGATGGATCCTTCCGTGATCATTATCTTTATCACGAATCTGTCCCAATATGCTATTCAGGGGTATTCCGTACAGGCTTTCGATTATATTCTGAAGCCTCTTAACTATTTTCCGTTTTCCGAATTCTTCGGTCGCGCAGTCGAGAGAGTCCTGCGTCTGGATAATACGCCTTATTATACGATACGGCTGAAAGACGGCATACGCAAAATCGCGATCCGCGATATCTATTATATCGAGATCAATAATCATACCCTGATCTATCATACGGCGTCCGGAATCTTTCAGACCACAGGCAAAATGAAGGAAATTGAAAACGAACTGGCGGAACATGATTTCTCCCGCTGCAGCAACAGTTATCTGGTGAATCTGTCTCATGTCGACAGCATACAGGAAAACGACGCCGTGGTTCACGGAGACATCCTTCCCATCAGCCGTTCCCGGAAAAAGGAATTCTCATCCGCGCTTATCACCTATATCAGCAGTCATCTGAAATAATACGGAAAAGCCATATAAATACAAGGATCCGGGCATGGAGATCACCATGCCCGGATCTTTTTTATGCCATAGTTTGCCTGTTGCGGAGATTATTCAGCAGAGCCTGTCGGGACCTGTGAGTATCCCAGGTTTGCCTGCATAAATTCATCCGCATAGCCCGGCCACAGTGCGCATTCCGGAGTTCCCTTCAGTGCGCCTTCCTGACCGACGCCGAAACCATGTCCCGCACCTTCGAACATATCGATACGTGCGGGTACACCCCTTGCAATAAATGCATCATACATTTCCTGTATATGATCAGCTGCGCCGGTTTCATCCTCTGTTCCTGCACAGGTATAAATAGCAGGCAGATTCGGATTCTCGCAGTCTTCTTCCAGATGTCCGCCGTAGATCGGCATGGTAACATCCGTATCTGAGTTGACAGCATCGATCTCATCCGGTACGTAGGTGGAGCAGTATTTTGTCGGATTCAGATCTCCGTAGAGGAAGTTTACGGCACCCATAACGGTTCCCGCACCGCCTGACCAGCCACAGTCAGCGATCATGTCCTGTCCGCCCCATCCTTCTTTTTCCGCATAGTAACGAACGATACGGATGGCTCTCTGCATATCCATGAAGATATCTTCATCAGAATACGGACGGATCCTTCTCTGAAGCACGAATACATTGTATCCCAGATCATTGAATACTTCGATGGCAGGGTAAGCTTCACCGGAGTTGCTTCTGTTGCTCATACCGCCGCCTGATACTACGATCAGGTTACCCTTGGCCTGAGTCGGATCATCCAGCAGGCATTTTATCAACAGCGGAATGAATCCATAACCGTCAAGAGGTCCGTTATCAAGTTCTTCTTCTGTAAACGCTTCCCCGTCAAGGCAGGGCATATTGTCAGCATCCCACAGGAAGTATACGCCGTCAGCCACAGACTGCGTCAGCACCAGGTTCTTCTGTGCCTCAATAAACTCTTCCTTGCTGCCTTCCTTTTTCTGTTTCACATGCACACTTGCCTTGTACAGTGCATTAAAAGATTCTGCCTCCACCATCGGTTCAATGGACTGCACAAACTTGAAGTTCCGCACGGAGAATTTGGAAAAGTCCTCATCACTCATATCCGGAGACAGCTCCCACAGATAATCCAATACGTCCTTGCAGTCAGCCTGTACTTCTTCTGCTGCCGGTTCTTCTGCTGCTTCTGCTGCCGGTTCTTCTGCAGCGGCTGTATCATCTGCTGCTGCTCCGTCAATCGCTTCCCATGCATCAGCTGCTACCGCATCGTCCCAGATCAGCTGGGCATCGCCGGTCATAAATCCGGTCTCATCATAGTCCACGCTTACGATCCCATCATCAACTGTTCCTTCCAGGACCTGGTCTTCATCAAAGGCTTCCCAGGCAAGATAAAATGCCGTGAAGTCATCATTGGTATAAGCTGTGACCTCAGCATCGCCGAACCCATAGGTTCCGTCAAACACCTCCATCTGTGTGTAGCCTTCCGGAGCAGGCTGAGCCAGCACTGCGCTGCCCATCGTCAGCACCATTGCAGCTGCAAGCAGGATTGCAAATACTTTTTTCATGTTTCCCTCCTTATAAAGTGTTTTATCTTATATTATTATCATATGTTTTTTTCGTTCAAATTCAAGTTTCAGTTCGTAAACAGTCATATTGCATTCGTAAAATGCTGACAGACAGTCAGCTCTATGCCGATGTATATACGATTACTGCAGGATCATTACCCTTGCCACACCGGCGAGGGTTTCCATCTGGATATCCACTCCATTTTCATAATCGCCGAAAATATATTCATGGCGCTGCATTGTCACATCATACAGAAAGTCGCTTTCAAACAGATCACTGATCGTTGCCAGCTGTACATGAAAGGCTGTATCTTCCGGAAGATACACATTCATATCATCATGTACAGTCTCCAGGTCATAGGTATCCGCCAGAACACCTGTAATATTGATCGCTCCGCCTGAAGAGAAGATGCTGATATGATCAAGTTTCTGACCATCCGGAACCTGTACGAGGATCGATCCTTCTTCCTGGGTCTCAATGATCTCCGTGCCATCATAATATTCGACAGTTACGGCACTGTCTTCGGTATGAATGTCAATGCTGTTTTCTGCTGCTTTTGCTGTGGTATTTTCCACCTCTTTGGCGTCGGCATTTTCATAAGACTGGTTGTACCCTAAATTGGCCTGCATGAATCTGTCGGCTTCTTCCGGCCAGTGGGATGCTTCCTCGGTTGTATGCATCGAGCCTTCCGCTCCACTTCCGAAGCCGTGTCCTGCGCCTTCATATACGATCAGTTCGGACGGTACAACATCCTTTGCATTTTCATAATAGTTTTCCAGTCTCTGGGTTGCGCCGGTACTGTCTTCCGAACCCGCTACCATGAACAGCGCCGGCCAGTAACCAGTTTCTTTCAGCATTTCGTCATTTCCTGTATATACCAGGATTGCCACATTGAACAGTGCAGGAATTTCATCTATCGCATCCGACACATAATCATCTGCACCGAGTTGATCAGGTGTTTCTGTGATATAAGCATTTTCAATACTGTTGATCACCTTCCATCCGCCGGCGGAGAAACCGCACAGAGCGATCATATCCATGCCTCCCCAGCCATTTTCTTCCCCCAGGGATTTCACCATTCTGACAGCTCTCTGCGTATCCAGATCAGAATCCTGTGTGGAATATGGCGCCATCCTGTTATTCACGACAAAGCAGTTATACCCCAGTTCGTTAAAGACCGGAGCCGTAGGAAATGCTTCGCCGTCATTGGTCCTGCTGCCGCCGGAGAACAGAAGAATGTTGCCCTTCGCCTGAGTTGGATCCTCCAGAAGATACGTGATCATATATGGAATAAAGCCGAATCCGTCCAGTTTGCCGCCATCCAGATCTTCCTCTGAATATTCCATATTCCCATATACAGGCATATTGTCTTCCTTCCACAACCATATGATTCCTTCTTCCACACTTTTTACCTGCTCAAGGTCTGCCAGAGCCTGCACATACTCTTCCCTTGCGCCTTCCTTTTCCTGGTTTAAATGGACATTGGCCACATAAACAGCATGGAAAGAATCCTCTGTAAATAACGGCTCCCATTCCTTAACGATCTTATAGTTTCTTGCTCTTGCTGTTTCAAAAGCTTCGTCATCCATATCTGCGCTGATCTCCCACAGATATTCCTGCACATCATTCTTATTTTCCTGATCCTCAGATGATGCTGCCGGTACAGATACGGACAATGTCATCACCATAACCAGCATCAGGATCACTGCGACAGTTTTTTTCATTGTTTTCACTTTCCTCCTGAAAAAAGATGTATTGTAAAGAAGCTTTCTCTTTTTATCATTATCACCTGATCGTCTTCAAGCCTGATTTCGTAATCGGTTGTTTCAAATACGTAATCTGCCGTAATGTCCCGTGCTTTATCCTGTCATTTATGATAATGTATAATTATCAGAAAGGAGTGATTTATTTTTATGAAAAGGACCTATAACAAACTGACAGCATTTGTTTTTTTGCTGGCGCTTATCCTGACAGCCATTCCTGCTGCAGCAGCCCCTGCAACAGGCGGTGAGAAAGATTATCTGGAAAATGCAGACCTGATCTATCTGGGATCTGATTATTTTGCACAGGAAGGAGAAGCCATCGCTTCTGCCATCGCCTCTGCCAAAGAAGGCACCTACACTGTTGACGCAGTACCGGGTGCAGTTCTGACAGGCAGGGAGGATGACTCTTACGTATCCAGAGCGGATCAGCTTACAAACGAAGACAAACGAGTTCTTCTGGTTGAGCTTCCGAGTCAGGATCTCGGTGAAGATCCCGCCTGGGGAAGTTTTGACTATACCTATGACAAAACGCTGTGCGATACGGATACTCTGATCGGCGCACTGGATTATATCTTTAACGTTGCCAGAGATACCGAAATGGTAGGCGTACTGGTGATCCCTCCGACAGCAGAAGGTGATGCCTATCAGGAGCTTGAAGCAAAAGCCCGTGAGCTGCAGGAAAAATGGGGCTATCTGATCATTGACCTGCGTGATCAGGACAATCCGGCAGATGTGATCCTGACGGAACTTGGCGATTATCTTACCACTCTTCGCTACAACTATAAGAATATGTTCATCTATGCAGGAAACCTGCCGCAGTTTGATCCGGAAAACTACGAGACCAACCCGGATTCACCGCTTAAGGGACTGAATATCATCCAGCTGGGATCCTCTGTGACTTTTGGTTCAGGCTCCATGGAAAACTCTTTTGTGGAATTCATCGCACAGATGACAGGCAGTGAATATGTGAAAGAAGCAGTTCCCGGAACGACCATGAGCAATCTGGCAACCCAGGCGGATACCTCTTACATAAACAGAATGCTGGAAAACCTGGACCCGGAGATGCATGCAGATCTGTTTCTGTGCCAGCTCTCTACCAATGATGCCTCCAAGAGAGTCCCTCTCGGTGAAATATCCGATTCGGAGGATCCGGCTGATTACGATCTGGAAACGGTTGCCGGCGCAATCCAGTATATCATTACTTATGCCCGGGACACCTGGAACTGCCCGATCATGTTCTATACCGGAACAAAATACAGCAATGAAGCCTATGGGGAAATGGTGGATCTGCTGCTTCAGATTCAGGAAAAATATGATATCGGCGTGATCGATATGTACCATGATCTGGATACGGATGTGCAGCTGTATAACCAGTACATTTCCTTTGACGGAATCCATCCCACAAAACGCGGATACGGCCAGTGGTGGGCGCCGTATATGGTACAGCAGATTGAGCAGTACCTGGCAGACACAGCTGGATCGGAGATTCAAACAGAGGAAGCAGCCTGACTGCTTTCCTGTACTGACATAATAAGGACCCGGTCTTCTGACCGGGTCCTTTGTGTGAACCAGTCACAAAAAAACCGATTGTGTACGCAAATAGCGCAATTTCTCTGATTGTGTACGGCGAAACGGCTGGATTTTTTGTTCTGGCAATCCCTTCATCGTAATATTGTTATAATAGTGTTTCGGGTTCTTCAGTGTTTGTATTATTTTATATAGCGAACTGTTGAACACGATTATTAAAAGGTACACAAACGGACAAATTGTGTCATCAGCGTACACAAACGACAATAATGTGCAATTGGCGTACATAAATGTCAATATTGGGCAATCGTTTCCTCAAGACAACTTCCTATGGTGTTCTCTGACAAAAGGGACCCGGCATACCGGGTCCCCTTTTATATTCTACTGTTTTCTACTCTATTATTCTGCATGAGCCTGTAAAAATTCCAGGGATTCTTCGATAAAACGTTCTGCGTTTTCTTTCGTAAATCCATGTCCGGCTCCTTCATAGATATGAAGCTGTGCATTTTCATAAACTTCTGCTGCTCGTTCGGAATAGGAAAGATCCACCAGTTTGTCGTTGTCTCCGTGACAGATCAGAACATCCCCTTTGTAGTTTCCTATGATCTCATAGATGTCCATGGACATGGCATCCACAGAATAAACCGCTCCGAGGGTCTGCCCCATAAACTGCTCTGTTTCCGGCACATTTTCAATACTGCCATGCCGCTCCCAACAGTCGTCCTGAAGAGCAAAAGCCGGGAACTGCAAGATCAAAGCACAGACATCCTCCGGTCTCTGGGCTGCCACATAGGCACTGACATATCCGCCCTGGCTCTGTCCTAACAGAAACAGATGGTCAGCAGCAATACAGGGAAGTTCCCGGATCTGATCCATCACCGCCGACAGGTCGGAAGCTTCTGTTAATACAGACATATGACTCATATCCCCGTCAGCCGCCCCGCTCTGGGAAGCGGTGCCTCCACCGATAAAATCATAAACATAAACCGCATAGCCGTTTTCTGCGAAACTTTCCGCCATGCTCTGCCCGACTCTGTAATTGCCCCCGAATCCATGGGAAATGATAACGGCCGGATAATTCTCCTGCTCCTGACCGGGCAGGTAGAGGATGCCATAGATGTCCTGATCACCGTTTTTCAAGATCAGTTCCTCAGAAGTAAAGGTTGCTGCCTCCGCAGAAGCAGCCTCAGGTTCCGCATCAGCAGTTTCTCCCGCCAGTACAGAATCCAGCCATGCATAGGCTTCTGTCACATCATAATCGCCGCTGTGTGGCTTCAGCCATGCAAATTCAAAATCAGCGTTCCGGATATCAGCATTATTGGTAATACTGTAGCGAAGGATTGTCTCCACCGCAAAGGAGGAATCCCTGTCATTCATTCCATAACGGACATACCAGAAGGGCGCCTTCACACCAGCATCATCGCCTTCGGTATCATTCAGATATTCAATGGCATTGGTCATCCGCATCTGCAGGAGCTGCTGCTGTCCTTCCGGAGTTTCCAGAAATGCATTCCAGTCAAGTCCGGTATCATCAAGTCCGCTGCCATTTTCTGCCACACTGTCATGCTCCCAGGAATACGCTTCAAAGGCTGCATAAGGGTATTCTCCTGCGCCGAACAGGGAATCTTCATTGGTCGCAGCCCAGGGAAGCCCTGCATTGCTGAAGGCACAGACCACTTTTAATTTGGTATTGGAAGCGACCCAGTTCAGATGTTGATCGAAATCATAGGTGAAATCGCCGTTGTCATCGAACACCAGCCAGTCCTGCGGGCCGACGCTTTCTTTTCCGTTGGCGTTCGTACCGATATCTGTCAGCATCTGCTCTGTGCCGATCTCCTGCATGGATTCCGTGATCTCCGTTTCCATCAGACCGATGATGGCATCCTTGAGATTTGCACTGGTCAGTTCCGTTCCGTCATCCAGTTTTAATCCCAGCTGATCTACATATTCCTCATAGTATCCTGTCAAGACGGATGAAACCTCTTCATTTATGGTGCCTTCCTCTTCGGAATAATAGATTTTTGCCTTCTTTTCCGGATTGGTGTTGAAATCTATGCCTTCCAGCTCTTTACGGGTAGCTGCATAGGTCCATTCATAAGCAGCATCTGCATTGGGAAGATCCGTGATCGGGCAGTAAGCGATTACGCCTGCAACACTGTCACTGATGCTGGAGGTATAATCCTCTCCTTCCTTTTCCACACCGGCAGCACCAATCTCGTAAAGATACGGGAAGAAATCGCTGCTGTCCCCGCTGGCGCCGATCACACAGGATAAAGCCCCGCCTCCGGATGTTCCTGTGATAATAATGCAGTCTGTATTGCCTGCGGGAAGGGCTTCTTTGTTGTACCGCAGATACCGGATCACTGCCTTGGTGTCTGCAACGGTTGCCGGGGAATGGCCATTATAAATGCCATCAACCGGATCGTCATTTCTTGCCCGGCATCCATAGCTGACCAGTACATAGTTCTTGGAAAGGATCATTCCGACCTTGTCGTTGTCATCAGAAGAGGAATACTCTTCTTTGTTTTCCGGATCATCCTTGGCGACCTTGGTCCGGCTC
>JAFWOB010000075.1 GCA_017510065.1 Parasporobacterium sp. | reverse complement strand
TGCGAACGTTTCTCTGATCAGCAATAATCATGATCCTTATGACAGGCAGGTGCTGCTCTGCAAACCAGTGACCATTCGCAAGGGTGCCTGGGTCGGCGCAAATTCCACGATCCTTCCGGGTGTGACTGTTGGAAAATATGCCATTGTTGCAGCAGGCGCTGTAGTGACAAAGGATGTTCCGGATTATGCAGTTGTCGGCGGGAATCCGGCGAAAGTCATCAAATATCTGGACCCAAAGGAGATGAAAGAATGACGGAAGCAGAGCAGATCAAAGACCTCTACAGACAATACTGGGAGTACATGATCAGGAAAGATGCAGATGGCCTGAAAACGATCATGTCAGAGGATTATTATCTCAGGCACATGACGGGAGTAAAGCAAACCAGAGATGAATTTCTGAAAGGTTTAATGGCAGGCACCTTTAATTATTACGCAGCCGATCATGAAAGTATTGAGGTGGAAGTCTTTGGAGATCAGGCAAAAATGACAGGAAAAAGCCGGGTATTGGCTACTGTTTACGGAGGCAGCAAACATAGATGGCGCCTGCAGGGGGACTTTACTTTGCGCAGGGAGAACGGCGTGTGGAAGTTTACCAGCAGTCAGGCATCGACCTATTAATAGAAGTATAAGAAGGTCTGGGCTATTAAAAGCGTACTTGTCAAAATGTTTATTCTTGCTAAAATAAATTCGGTTGTTTTTACTATTCCAGACAGAAAGGTTGGACTTAAAAATGAAAAAAGATTTAGGATTGGTTCAGGCAGTATATCCAATGCCGGTACTGATGGTTGCAGCATATGACGAGAATGAAAAGGTCAATGTGATGAATGTGGCCTGGGGACAGATCTGTGACGAAGATAAGATCATCCTCTTTATTGGCGAGGGAAAGAAAACCTGGCTGAATATCAAAGCAAGCAAGGCATTCACGGTTGCGCTGGCGGATGAAGCACATATGGATGTTGCGGATTTCTTTGGTATCGCATCCGGAAACAAGATGAGTGATAAGTTTGAAAGAACGGGATATCATGCAGTAAAGAGCGATAAGGTGCATGCGCCGATCATCGAGGAGTTCCCGGTCGTGATGGAGTGTGAACTTCTGGAGTTCTTACATACAGACTATGTCGATGGAATTGTAGGAAAGATCGTAAACGTGAAGGCAGAAGAAAATGTCCTTTCAGAAAAAGGCAAAGTGGATCCGGCCAAGCTTCATGCACTGATGTTCGATCAGTTCCAGAATGGCTATTATGCAACAGGAGAAAAAGTCGGCCAGGCATGGAATGCAGGGGCTGAACTGATGAAGAAATAAGAACATCGTTTTATCCGTTGGGACATCCGAAAGGGTGTCCCTTTTTTTATCTACCGTCCAGAAATGTGCTATAATTAACTTTCAAAAAAATGTTTCATGAAAAGAGAAAGACATAAGACAGGAAAGCGAGGAACCGCCGTGAGAAAACTTGTAAAAGGAAATGTTAGCTGGGTGGGATACATCGACTGGGAACTGGAAAGCTTCCATGGAGATGATTACTCCATTATGAATGGCTCCAGCCAGAACGCCTATTTGATCGAAGAGGAAAAGACGGTGCTGATCGATACCGTATGGACGCCGCATCGTTTTGATTTTGTAGATAATCTGAAAAAAGAGATTGACCTGAAAAAGATTGATTTTATCGTAGCTAATCATGGAGAATGCGATCATTCCGGCTCCCTGACGGCACTCATGGAGGAAATTCCGGATACGCCGATCTACTGCACAGCAAATGCGGTGAAGAGCATCGAGGGGCAGTATGGAAAACGCGGATGGAACTTCCATACCGTAAAGACAGGCGACAGTGTGGAGATCGGGAATGGCAAAAAGCTGATCTTCGTGGAGATGAGCATGCTGCATTGGCCGGACTCTATGGCAACTTATATGACAGGCGATAATATCCTGTTTTCCAATGATGCTTTCGGCCAGCACTTTGCGGTAGAAGAACTGTTTAATGACAAGGCAGACCAATGCCTGCTTTATAAAGAAGCCATCAAATATTTTACGAATATCCTGAATCCATTTGCACCAATCGTAACGAAAAAGTTGGCGGAGATCGAAGGGCTTGATCTGACGTTTAATATCATCGCTCCGTCGCATGGAGCTATCTGGCGTGAGAATCCGCTCCAGATTGTGGAAAAGTACGCCGCATGGGCGGATGCTTATCAGGAGGATCAGGTGACGATCGCATACGATACCATGTGGGAAGGCACGACTAAGATCGCGCACCGGATCGCAGAAGAGGTACATCGTCAGAGCCCGGATACTGTTGTGAAGGTTTTCAATATCGCAAAAGCAGACAAAAATGAGATTATGACCGAGGTGTTCAAGTCCAGGGCGATCGCTGTCGGATCACCGACTGTCAGTAACAGCATCCTTTCCAGTGTGGCAGGATGGATGGAGTTTTTGAAACAGCTGAAATTCAGGAACAAGAAGGCTGCGGCGTTTGGCTGCTATGGCTGGAGCGGAGAATCAGTCAAGATCCTGCAGGAGCAGCTGAGAGGGGCAGGATTTGATGTGATAGAAGAAAATATCCGCTCCCAGTGGAATCCGGAAGAGGAAGATCTTGCGGGAATCCCTGCACTGGTAACAGCGCTGATCGAAAAAGCAGAAGCGAAAGAAGAGTCTGGAAATGCATCGGAAAGCCAGGCGGCAAAATATCAGTGCGGCCCGTGTGGATATATTTATGATCCGGCAGAAGGCGATCCGGACAGTGGAATTGCTCCTGGGACTCCATTCGAGGATCTTCCGAATGACTGGTGCTGTCCGGTATGCGGCGTGAGCAAAGACATGTTTGAGAAAATGTAATTGGATCATATTTGGTAGTGTAAATGGGGGGAAATTATGGCAATCAGACAATGCGCGCGGGACTGCGCCGCATTTGAGCAGCTGAAACATGTTTATGAGAACAGGGAGGAGATCCCTGCAAAATTGCGTGCTGCCGGCATAAAAGTCATCGGCAGGATGGGGTGTGATGTGCCGGAGGAGCTGATCCTCGCTGGGGGGATGCTGCCTGTACAGATCTATGCGGATCCTAAAAAAGAATTAAAAGAAACAGATGTATATCTCGAATATGCCTTTGACCCAGTGGTCAGGGCACAGTTCGAGAAAATCGTGGACGGCACCTATGCCGGTCAGATAGACGCGCTGGCGATCTCCAACAGCACCGATGTGCTGATACGTACGTATCTTTACCTGCGCGAACTGCACCGGGTCGAACCGGAAAAAGCCGTTCCCGAAGTGGAGTTCATCGACTGGCTTTTTACCCGGAAACAGATGCACAAGGAACGTAACGAGCTGATCGTGCAGATCTTCTGGGAGGCAGCCGAGCGATGGGCAGGGCATCAGATCACCAAGGAGCAGGTTTTGGAAGCAGCCAGACTCTGCAACGAGAACAAAGCGGCGCTGCGCAGGATGCAGACCTTACGGTGTGAGGGAAAAATCAGCGGCTGTGAAGCGCTGGTGATCATTGGTGCCGGTTTCTTTATGGAGAAAGCTGAGCATACGAAGCTGGTAAAACTGATCACCGATGCTGCAGCCAATTGGCCTGTCATTGATGCGCCGAAGGTATTCTTTACCGGCAGCAATCAGGAAGATACAAGCCTTTATCAGAAAATGGAGGAAGCCGGCCTGCTGGTCGTGGGGGAGGACCATGACTGGGGCGGCAGAGTATATGACAGGGATTTTAACCCTGCGCTGGGACCTGTCCGCGGACTGGTGGACTGCTATATGCTGCGGGAGTTTTCCGGCAAGAAGGCATTTGTCAGCCAGAGAGTGGAAGCCCTGAACCGCGAAGTCAAAGAAACCGGAGCAGACGGCGTTATTTTCTATACAAACCAGTACGAAGAGG
>JAFWOB010000074.1 GCA_017510065.1 Parasporobacterium sp. | reverse complement strand
TACGCGTACTCGGGACTTTCACCCGTTAGAGCGCGCCCATGGCGCGCAAACTGAAAAAACAGAAGGCTTCCGGTTCGGAAGCCTTCTGCAATACATATTACGCAATATTCAGTTTTTAGAAGAATGCGGCCCAGGCCAGGAAGCCAAGGCATGCAACAAGTCCGGTGAATACCAGAATGATCACGAGATATCCCATGATATCACGGGCTGATAATTTGGCAACACCAAGTGCGGGCAGAGCCCAGAACGGCTGGATCATGTTGGTCCACTGATCGCCCCATGCAATAGCCATAGCAGCACGGCCGGGGTCGATACCCATGGTAGCTGCAGCCGGCATAACGATCGGTCCCTGAACAGCCCACTGTCCACCGCCTGAAGGTACGAAGAAGTTTACGATACCTGCGCTCAGGAATGTGAGAAGCGGGAATGTAACCGGGGTGGAAATGCTGACAAAGAAATTGGAGATGACGCTTGCCAGAGAAACACCTTCTGCATTGGCAACGGTCATCATACCCATGATACCTGCATAGAATGGGAACTGCAGGATAATACCGCCGGCACCTTTGACTGCTTCTTCGATCGCATCAATGTAACTTCTCAAGCTGCCGTGGAACAAGATACCAAGGAACAGGAAGATGAAGTTAACTGTGTTCAGGTCGAGGGAAGCCGCAACACTCTTGCCTTCCTGCCCTTTCCAGATGAAGTTGAAAATGATGAAAAGGAATCCGCCGACAACCAGGATGATCCAGAGAATACGGGACTGTTCCATCTTGTCTGCCGGAGTAGCCTTCGGATGAACTCTTTCAGCTTCGTCCTGAAGAATAGCGGGATCCACGGTGATGACTTTGTCTTTATGCGGATGCATAGCATAGAGTACAAAGGGCATTACGATCAGGATGAAACCGCACATGATCAGGTTCATCGGATGGAAGATCGTAAGATTGGTGGAAGCATTGAATGTCATTTCCCGTTCTGTCCCGGCAAAAATCGTATAACCGGAGTTCAGAGCCAGCGGGATCGATCCGGAAAGACCGGCATGCCAGATCACGAATCCGGAATAAGCGGATGCGATCAGCAGAGGATAGTCAACAGAAGGAACTCTTCTTACGACTTCTTTTGCAAGAAGGGCACCGACGATCAGACCAAAGCCCCAGTTAAGCCA
Source organism: Parasporobacterium sp. (assembly GCA_017510065.1). Taxonomy (GTDB): domain Bacteria; phylum Bacillota; class Clostridia; order Lachnospirales; family Lachnospiraceae; genus RGIG5612. The sequence goes on along the minus strand of JAFWOB010000074.1, from coordinate 43,650 downwards.
GCAGCAGATCGTGGAGATAAACGCCGTGACGAAGATAGCCTGGAAGTTATTGTGCGCGAGTCCGGCAATCTTACGAAGCAGGCTCTTGATGGGTTTTGAAGAAGCCATAGCAGAACCGAATACCAGAACGCAGGCCATCTGCATGGAGAATGCCAACAGATTCCAGAATCCGCCGCCGCCGCCCCAGGCGTTCAGGATCTTCAAAGGACCCATTCCTGTGGCTATCATTGCGAAGATATAAACGATGATACTCAGGATAACCGCGAAAAGGAACGGATCCGGAAGCCATCTGTTTATTACCCGCACGCAGCCGTTGGTAATTTTCTTAAACATAATAATCCCTCCCGTTTAGTAAAATATTTTACTCGGCTTTATTTTACCGCAACGGGAGGAAATATGTTGTACAAAATTATGTACAATGCACAATATGAAAACGTTTTAGGATCAACATTTTTTATAAATGTTGCACAATAATTTTCAGGGTTTCATGGATCCTGTCTTCAAAAATCTTGTATGCATTTCAAAACAGGTTTCCAGATCATGCGGGGTGTGCATACCAGAAGCATTTTTAAGAGCGCGCTCATAATATGCCCGGAGCATTGGCCTGTAATCCGGATGAGCACAGTTTTCGATGATCTTTTCGACACGTTCTTTCGGGGAAGTGCCTCTCAGGTCAGCGATACCGTATTCAGTGACAACGATATTGACATCATGCTCGCAGTTATCCACATGAGTGACCATTGGCACGATCCGTGAAAGATTGCCGCCTTTTCCGGTGGATGGCGTCATAAAAATGGACAGCCTGGAATTTCTGGAAAAATCACCGCTTCCTCCGATGCCGTTGATAATGCTCGAACCGGTTGCATGGGTGGAATTGACATTTCCGTAAATATCGATCTCTGCAGCAGTGTTGATAGCGATCACACCCAGTCTTTTAATGGGCTCCGGATGATTGCTGACGTCCTGCGGACGTATCACTACATGTTCTTTATAGAAATCCATATTGCCATACAGCTCCTGGAGTCCGTTTTCGGACAAAGAAAGAGAAGTAGTAGAACACATGTCAAGGATTCCATCCTTCACCAGCTGCAGAGAAGAATCCTGCACAACTTCCGTATACATGGTAAGATGACGGAATCCCGCATCTTTCAATCCTGCAAATACTGCATTGCCAACAGCTCCGACACCGGACTGAAGAGGAGCCAGGTTTTCTGGAAGACGTCCCTCCTGGACTTCCTGCTTGAAGATCTTGATAATATTCTGAGCAATCGCAGAAGATACAGCATCCGGTGCCTTAAAGGACGGTGTACTGCCGATCTTGTCGGTAAATACGATGGCTGCAATCTTATCAGGTGTACATGGGATCACCGGAGTTCCGATCCTGTCACCCGGATGATTGATCGGGATAGTGCTTCCGTAAGGAGCATCATATACATCATGCATTCCGAGGATTGACTCCGGGCAGGTTGTGTTGATCTCCAGGATTACCTTCCTGGCACACCTGATCAGGCTGTTGGACGCACCGAGAGAAGCCATCGGTACAATTCCGCAGTCTTTCGTAATCGCACAGCATTCTACGATGGCAAAATCCATAGTTCCCAAAAAACCGGAATCAATGTATTTGGGAACCTGGCTCAAGTGCAGATCTGAAAAAGCGATTTCTCCTTTGTTGATCGATTTTCGCATATCCGCATTAGATTGGAAAGAATACCTTCTGGCGATAAGACCGGCTTTTGCCAGAGCGCCATCCAGTTCCACACCGGTGGAAGCGGGAGTGATCAAGGTCAGGTTATTTGCTTTTCTAAGCTGCGCGATCGCCATAGGGACTTCCTTGGGGAATCCGGCTGTTGTAAATCCGGAACATCCTACTGTCATGCCCGGCAGTATCATTTCAGCTGCTGCCTGCGCACTCATAACCTTGCTGTTAAGTTCTTCTATACCGATCCTGTTTTCAAACATGGTTTTATACCTCCTGTATTGCTACTGTAACGTATCTCCCTGTGATTGTCACGTGGTAAATCCCACTTCGTTGGAATCTACTGAAAAGCGGATATGATCTTTGTACAAAAACTGACGAATTTGCCTGATCAGAAACTGATTCCCATCAGAAGGTAGGAGATTAGCAGGAAATGTCGATTATGGACATCATTCAGGTCGGTTTTGATAATCCCCTGAATACGGTTCATCCTGTAGATCAGGCTGTTCCGGTGCAGGCCGAGATAATTGGCTGTATCAGTATAATTCCCACCGCACAGAAGATAGGCATAAAGTGTTTTCAGGTAATGGGATGTTCTTTGCGGGTCCAGATGATCCAGCCTGATAAGGTCCGGATGAATCAAATCCTGCAGATCGTTTATGGAATGGATCCTTTCTGAAATACGTATATGCGCAGCACTATACATATCCAGGAATTTTTTATCCAGTCTGTCAGCAATGGAGCAAGCCAGAAGAGCAAGATTATAGTACTCCGGCGTTTTTTCTATACCGGTGAATTCAAAACTGATCCCGCAGCAAAGTGATTCTGAGGAAATCTGTTTGCTGATGGTCCTGCTGACCGCCTGGTAACCACCGGAGCGGGACAGATTAACGATCGAAACAACTTTATTCTTATAAATAAAAGTTACGCTCATGGGAATGGCGGCTTTTATTTTATCCCGAAAGACTGCAAGCAGCGGCGTATCGTTTTTGGCCGGCGTATCTGCTGTCACCACGGCAAATTCATCATCTGCGTTCCAGCCGGTCTGATTGTTGATACTGATCAATTCCAGCGGAGCTATGGGACGGTGATCCAAAAGAGATGTAAAAGTGGTGATGGGATCTGATCCGGCCAGATAACGTTCCTTGTTTATAGAAACATGAAGCCCTAGAAATCCGGAAAACATATCCATCAGTTCTTTTTCTTCCTCTGAGAAAGGGGAACCGTTTTCCAGTACAACAACTTCACAGACTCTTTTTTCTTCCAGCCAGACATTGGCATGGAGTACCATTCCGCCGTAGAATGGAGACCGAAGGACTGTGCATTCCTTCTGGGAAAAAGCCTGGACAAATTCCGGATCTTCGCTGACAGTACGGACGGATTCAAACTCTACTGCCTTGGTATCCACATTCCTGATAAAAGAAGACCAGGAAGGATGTACATCATTGCTGTAAGAACGGGTTATGGCATAGATCATATTGCCGTCTCCCTTGATAAACATAGGTCTGAGAAACACTTCGTGGGCAATATCCAGAAGATCCTGTATGGACCCGTTGGATGACATGCAGGCTAGAAGCCGGTTTTGAAAGGTTTTTAATCTGTCCGATCTGATATCCATATTAAAATCAGTCCTTATTCGTAATTTTTGTACAATTATATTATAACAGGTTTTTTGAATTATCTTCTCAATTTTTAAAAAATATTAAGAAGAAATGCACAAAGAGTTTTTTTAATATTGTATAAATAATCCGAAGAGAAAAAGGGGAAGAAAATGGTAAAATATATACACGGTATGAAACTGTTAACATTTTGTTTTTTATAAAGTAAGAGGAGGAATCTGATATGTCATCACCTTTTGACGTTCTTGAGCAGTTCAAAAACACTTCTCCCCTGGAAGATCCTTATGTCGGTCCTGTTACAGACCCTTACAGCGGGCTGGTATTCTATGAACTCAGTCACGAGTGGGGGACCGGTGTACCTTCCTATCCCGGAGATGCAGACGTGATCTTTGATCATGGTGTCAAACACGCACAGTTCGGTGTTCAGGCCTTTAAAGTGCGTACCAATTTCCATACAGGAACTCATATGATCGCTCCGATCCATATGAAAGCACGCACAGAGGATCTGGAAACCCTGGATCCTGCCCGCTATTTCGGAAACGGTATCATTCTTGATCTCAGGAACAAATCCAACTGGGATAAGATCACGGCAGAAGATCTGAAAAAAGCCGGTGAGATCAAAGACGGGGATATCGTCGCGATCAATACCGGGTGGCATCACAAATATTCTGATTCTATGGAATACTTCGGAGAAGCTCCGGGACTGACCCTGGATGCAGCCGAATATCTGATCTCAAAGAATCCTAAATTTGTTGCGATCGATACACCATATATCGATTGCCCCTGCGCAACCAATCTGACCCCTCATAAAGGCATGCCGGGCCCCTTCATGAAGAGACTCGTTCCGATCTATGAGGAAAAGACAGGCCGCAATGCCCTGGAAGATTATCCTGGATTCTATCCGGTTGCAAAGGCGCTTGCAGCAGCAGGCATTCCTGTTGTAGCACAGATGTCCGGAGATGTGGATGAGATCACAGGTAAACGTGCGACCATGATTGCGACTCCATGGAAGATCCATCGCGGAGACGCATGCCCGGTCCGTTTTGTAGCGATATTCGATCCGAGCGGCGAAGTCAGGATCGATAAAGGCATTTAAGATTGCAGAAAGGAGGCAAACTTAATGGGAGTACAGATATTTGATATCACACATACATTTGAACCGTTTATGCCGCAGTGGCCTTCAGGATGTAATCTGAAGATGGAAGTCATCCGTTTCCATGCCAACGACAATATGTACAATATCCAGTGGGAAGGCATCATGCACAGAGGAACACATATGGATGCTCCGCTTCATGTTACAGAATGCACACCGGATATTACACAGTATCCCCTCTGGAGATTCTTCGGTACAGGCGTCTGCATCGATGTACCGAAAGGAAAGTGGGGCGTGATCACTCCGGAAGATCTTGAAAATGCAAAGCCGGAGATTCGTGAAGGCGATATCGTTATTGTTAATACGCATCAGCATCATATCTGGAGTGATTCCGATGATTATTTTGCTTACGGATGCGGTGCCAACAAAGAAGCAGCAGATTGGTTTGTAGAGAAAAAAGTAAAGATGGTCGGCTACGGATGCCAGGCCAATGATCATCCGATCGCTACTAAACTGGTTGACCTTGGTTTAGGACCCACCAGACCGGACCTGATCGATGAATACACGGAAGAATACGGACATGATCCGAAAGTGGATTTCCCGCTGTGGGAGCCCGCCCATAAATTCCTGATGGTAAAAGGAGGAATCCCGGGCGTTGAAAACATCGGAGATGACGAAGGAGAGGGAGGTCCTCTTGACCGCATTACAGGAAAGAGATGCTTCTTTGCTTCCTTCCCGTGGAGATTCAAAAACGGAGAAGGTTCCGGCGTAAGGGTACTTGCAATCACCGATCCGGACCAGTCGTTCCGTTTCGAAACCGGAAAATAATATTCAAAAAGTCTGTTATATCGGATGATCCTGCCGGAAAGTTCAGTTTCAATTCACTTTCCGACAGAACATCCGATATAAACAGACTATCCGATCATTATTTTCCGGTAACATAAAGTGTGGGAGGATCTGTGCATAAAGGATTCTCCAAAAGTGAATAGAATCTGAACTTTTGGAGAGTCCTTTATGCACAGATCCTGGTATAGTTAATATTGGAGGTAAATAATCATGTTGGATATGTTTTCATTGGAAGGTAAAAATGCTGTAGTGATCGGCGGTGCCGGCGGAATCGGCCAGGCAGTTGCACAGGGCCTTGCACAGGCAGGCGCAAAAGTTGCCATCGCCAGCAGAAATGAAGAATCATTAAAGAAAGCAGTTGCTCAGATCAAAGAAGAGACCGGTCTGGATGTAATGTATTATACTGTTGATGCAACTGACGAAGAGAGTATGGCTGAACTTGCTAAAAAGGCAAATGAAGAAATGGGAACGGTTGAGATCCTTGTAAATTCACAGGGACTGAACAAGAAATTCCCGGCAGAAGAGTTCCCGGTAGATATTTTCCGTCAGATGCTGGATGTGAATGTCGTCGGTATGATGCTGGCATGTAAGCATTTCGGACAGTATATGATCAAGAACGGATATGGCAAGATCGTCAATGTATCCTCTGTCAGATCCAAAATTGCTACCAAGACTCCTGGTAATGTAGGATATTGCTCCACAAAGGGCGCTGTTGATATGCTGACCAAACAGTTTGCAAGTGAATTCGGACCGCACGGCATTACTGTAAACGCATTTGGCCCGACAGTCACTATGACCCCAATGATGGCACCTGTGATCGAACAGCGTGGCGGACAGGCATATCTTGATTCTCTCGCTGCAGCTCTTCCTATGCGCAAATACGCAACACCGGAAGATGTTGTCGGAACTGCGATCTTCCTGGCAAGCCATGCATCTGATTTTATGACAGGCAATATCCTGTATCCGGACGGAGGACTTACCTGCGTTGGCTGATCTGCCTGTTATCTGGGGTAAATAAAAACATTATATAAAAGGAGAAGAAAAGTGGAAAAAGTATATGCGAATATGACCGGCGGCGGTCCCGTTTCTGTCTATGTAGAAGACGGAAGGATCACAAGGGTGCGTCCGCTTCAGGTCCCGGAAGAAGACTTCCCGAAGCCATGGGTGATCAAGGGAAGCGATGGAAAATTATACTCTCCTCCTAAGGCATTCCGCCTTTCACCACCTGTTCACGGAGAGAGAAACCGAGTCTATTCAGAAGACAGGATCCTGTATCCCATGAAACGTGTTGACTGGGATCCGAACGGAGATCGTCATCCGGAAAACCGCGGAATTTCAGGATATGAAAGAATATCCTGGGAAGAAGCTGTAAAGCTTGTCGGATCCGAGATCCAGAGAGTACAGAACACCTATGGTGAAGCAGCACTGACCGGCATGACTTCATCACATCACAACTGGGGTATTGTAGGTTATAAATTAGGGCCTTATCACAGGTTTATGCACATGCTGCATTATACGCCGATCTATGACAATCCGGATTCCTGGGAAGGCTGGCATTGGGGAGCTACCCATACTTACGGATTCCATTGGAGACTGGGTATGCCGGAGCAGTTCGATCTGCTGGAAGATGCTCTGCAGAATACGGAAATGATCGTGTTCTGGTCGAATGATCCTGACTCTACCAGAGGAACCTATTCCGGACAGGAATCCCACATCTGGAGAGTATGGCTGAAGGAAAAAGGCGTAAAATGTGTCTTTATCGACCCGCTGTATAACTATACCAACGCTGTTATGGACGGTACATGGCTTCCGCCGAGACCGGGTTCTGATACAGCTCTGGCCATGGCGATTGCTTACGTCTGGATCACTGAAGAAACCTACGACAAAAAATATATTGCAAGAAGAACTGTAGGCTTTGAGAAATTCCGTGATTATATCCTGGGTGATGAAGATTTCCCGAAGACACCGGAATGGGCAGAAGAAGAATCCGGTATCCCGGCAAGAAAGATCCGTGCACTTGCCCGCGAATGGGCGAAGAAAAGAACTTGCCTGTCATCCGGGTGCAGGGGCGGCCAGGGAAGCGCCTGCCGTACTGCTTACGGTACAGAGTGGGCGAGAATGATGGTCCTTCTGCAGGCAATGCAGGGTTACGGAAAACCCGGCGTATCTATCTGGGGTACAACGATGGGCGCTCCTGCCAGCTATAAATGGTTCCCGGGATATGCAGAACCGGCAGGACAGATGGGACGCTCCGACGTGGCGAAGAACAAGATCTGCTTCTCCAATCCAACGAAGCAGCGACTGTTCCGTCTGACTCTTCCGGATGCGATCCTAACAGGGCATGACTGGTTCCGCGGAGAAGGCTTCTGCGGAGCGACTCTGGAGCAGCAGTTCACGGAAAACAATTATCCGATGGAGACAAAGGTCCATATGTTCTATCGGTATGGCGGATCCTTCATGGGAACCATGTCTGACACTTCAAAATGGGTTAAAATGTATCAAAGTCCGGAACTGGAATGTGTTGTAAACCAGGACTGCTGGTTCTCCAGCGAGACCAATATGGCAGACATTATCCTTCCGGCATGTACCAATTTCGAACGCAATGACCTGGGAGAATGGGCAACCTGCGGTGGTTACACGACAATGGCGCATATCGGCAATAACTGGCGTGTGATCGTCCGTCAGCAGAAAGCGATTGAACCTCTGGGTGAATCCAAATCCGATTATGAGATCCTGCGGCTGATCGCTGCATATCTCGGCCGTGAAGAAGAGTTTACGGAAGGCAACACAGAAGACGACTGGGCGAGACTGTTCTTTGAATCTTCTGAGATCGCAAAAGACGGCGATATCACCTGGGAAGAGTTTAACCGGAAAGGTTATTATATTGTTCCGTGTCCGGAAGACCGCAAGTCCACGCCGTCCATGAGGTGGTTCTACGAAGAGCGGGAGGCAGATACGCCTGATCCGGGCAACATTCCGCGTAAAAACGGGCATCCGGAAAAACTGGGTACTTATACGGGCCTGATCGAGTTTGAAGCACAGTCTCTGAAAGAAAATCTTCCTGATGATAAGGAACGTCCTCCGGTACCTCATTTTATCCCCTCATGGGAAGGTTATAAGAGTGAAATGTGGTATAAATATCCGCTGCAGATGATTTCTCCGCATCCGAGGTTTTCATTCCATACGCATTATGACAAACATGAGAGCTGGCTGGATGAGATTCCGATGCACCGAATCATGAAAAATGGTTATCCGTACTGGATCGTCAGGATCAACGAAGAAGATGCCAAGGCAAGAGGACTGAAAGACGGCGACCTTGCAGAACTTTACAATGACAGAGGCCGCGTAATCTGCTGTGTCAGCGTAACCGCCCGAGTTCCTGCCGGAACGATCCACAGCTACGGATGTACCGCAAAGTATGATCCGCTGGAGCCAGGAAAAGCAGACAGTGTAGACAGGGGAGGTTGTGTCAATTTACTGACCGCAGGTACACTTCTGTCCAAGAATGCACCTGGTATGACACCGAATTCATGTCTGATCGAGATCAGGAAATGGGAAGGAGAGTGCTAATATGGCAAGATATTCGATCGCTGTTGATGTCAGCCGCTGTGATGGATGCGGTTCTTGCTGGATCGCCTGTAAAGATGAATACTGTCTGAATGATCATCTTCCGACCTCTGTTCAAACACCTATGATGGGGCAGACCTGGCTGACACTGAAGGAAATCGAGCAGGGTGAAAACTGGAAAATTAAAATGGATTACATTCCGGTTATGTGCCAGCACTGCGAGAACCCGAAATGTGCGGAAGGAGCACCGGAAGGGGCTGTATATAAGAGAGAAGACGGCATTGTGATCATTGATCCTGTTAAGGCAAAGGGCTGCAAAGAACTTGTCGACAAATGTCCATACGGCGTTATTTACTGGAATGAACAGGCTCAGGTTGCGCAAAAATGTACAATGTGTGCTCATATGCTGGACAATGGAGAAAAGACCACACGCTGCGTAGAGAGCTGTCCGACCCAGGCAATTTTCTTTGGTGATCTGGATGATCCAAACAGCCCGATCTCTAAGTTTATCGAAGAAAGAGGCGGCATGGAACAGTTTGGTCCATACAGACCGGAAGAAGGTACAAAACCGAGGATCCTTTATAAGGAACTGCCTCAGGTATTTGTCGCAGGCGAAGTTCTTCTTGAAGATAAGAAGGATGACTGCTGCGAAGGAGCAAAGGTTGCGATTAAAAATGTCGCAACAGGAGAAACAAGGGAGACTGCTACTGACTTTTTCGGAGATTTCGAATTCAAATTCCTGACAAAAGGAGCAGAATACGAGATTACCTGTTCTTATGAAGGATATAAACCGCAGGTAGCCAGGATCGTACTGGATCAGGCGAAAGATCTTGGTCAGGTTGTACTGAAAAAGGCATGATATTGTGCAGTTTTTCTCAATAATCAACGGGACTGAACGTATAGTTCAGTCCCTTTTTCAGTTGTGAAAATCGTTTTACGTGATATAATACAACCTGTATGAAAAAGGATCCAGGCAGATTATTAAAAAGCCTTCGGGAAGTCCGAAGCTATATTCGGCATCACAGGTTCCTGTCCGCAGCCGTGGGCGTTTTCCTGCTCTGTGTGATCATTGCACTCATAGTGATCTCCTGTTCGATCAGACGTTCCGGCCCTCCTGTCAGAAATACCGTCGAGTATCTTGAGGGGGATTACTGGAACGAATCAGAACAGGGCTTTAAGTATTATGACAGGGAAGGATATCAGAACGAATTCGGGATCGATATTTCGGAATGGGTTGAGGATGTGGATTTTAAGAAGCTGAAAGCTTCCGGTATCTCGTTTGTGATCCTCCGTGCCGGTTACCGCGGATATGAGACCGGTAAATTCGTTCCGGACAATCGTCTGCCCGAATATCTGAAAGGTGCGAAAGCTGCAGGACTTCGTATCGGTGCCTATTTTGTTTCCCAGGCAGTCAGTGAAGAAGAAGCAGTCGAAGAAGCACAATATGTCCTTGATATGTGTAAAGGATATACTTTAGAGATGCCGGTATACATTGATCTGGAACCGGTTTATGATACCGCACGGACAGATGGCCTGAATGCACAGGATTATACTAAGATCGCCCTTGCTTTCTGCAAGACAGTAGAAGAACAGGGACTGAGAGGCGGCATATATGCCAATGATCAGTGGTTCCACAGTAAGCTTCTCTTTGATAAGATCAAACAGTATGATATCTGGATCGCACAGTATGCAGATGTGCTCTCCACGGATCTTCCTGTCAACATGTGGCAGTATTCCAGTGAAGGACTCGTTGACGGATGTGACATGTGGGTTGACCTGAATGTACGGGTCTTTCGGGAACAGCAAGAAGACATACAACAATCATAACAGACAAATAATTTTATAGAGAGGATACGTATATGCTGAACAAAAAAACAATTGATGATCTGAATGTAAAAGGAAAAAAAGTTCTGCTCAGATGTGATTTTAATGTTCCGGTCATTGACGGAAAGATCACAGATGATACCCGTATCACAGCAGCTCTTCCAACGATCAGGAAACTGATGAATGATGGCGGAAGAGTAATCCTGTGCTCCCATATGGGAAAACCCAAGGGTCAGGTAAAAGAAGAACTGTCTCTTGCCCCTGTAGCGGAAAGACTTTCTGAACTTCTGGGAAAGCAGGTTGTTTTTGCCAAAGATAATGAAGTTGTAGGTGAAAACGCAAGGGCAGCTGTTGCGGCAATGAATGACGGCGATGTGGTACTGCTGGAAAACACCAGATTCCGTCCGGAAGAAGAGAAAAACGGAGAAGATCTTTCCAGAGATCTGGCCTCCCTTGCAGACATTTATGTTAACGATGCCTTTGGAACAGCACACAGAGCACATGCTTCTACAGCAGGCGTTACGGCTTTCCTGAAAGAATCTGCTGTCGGATACCTGATGGAAAAAGAGATCAATTTCCTCGGCAACACCGTAGAGAATCCTGCTCGTCCTTTCGCTGCTGTTCTCGGCGGATCCAAGGTTTCATCCAAGATTTCCGTGATTGATAACCTTCTGGAAAAAGTTGACATTCTTCTGATCGGAGGAGGAATGGCTTATACCTTTGTTAAAGCGCAGGGTGGTAAGATCGGAAAATCTCTTGTGGAAGAAGATTATCTGGATTACGCACTGAACATGGTCACCAAGGCGAAAGAGAAAGGCGTAAAGCTTCTCCTTCCTGTTGACTGCATCATTGCTTCTGAAATTTCCAATGATGTTCCCTGTGAGGCAGCGGATGTAAACTGCATTCCGGATGATAAGATGGGCCTTGATATCGGACCGAAGTCTATTCAGCTGTTCGAAGACGCTCTGAAAGAATGCAAGACTGTAATCTGGAACGGTCCCATGGGCGTGTTTGAAACATCAAACTTTGCAAAGGGAACTGAGGCAATCGCAGCATGCCTTGCACAGCTGGATGCCACAACCGTGATCGGCGGAGGTGACAGCGCAGCAGCAGTCAACCAGCTTGGTTATGGAGATAAGATGACTCATATCTCCACCGGCGGCGGTGCTTCCCTCGAATTCCTGGAAGGAAAAGAACTTCCCGGAGTAGCCGTAATCAATGAAAAAGAATAATCAAATACATTAAGAGGAGTTTATAAAATGAGAAGAAAAATAGCAGCCGGAAACTGGAAAATGAACAAAACCCCGCAGGAAGCAAAAGCCCTGATCCAGGAACTGCTTCCGCTGGTGGACAGTGATGAAGTGGATGTCATCTTCTGCGTACCGTTTATCGATATCCCTGTGGCGATCGAGCTTCTTAAGGGAAGCCGGATTTCCGTCGGCGCACAGAACATGCATTTTGAAGACAAAGGAGCATTTACCGGAGAAATCTCTGCCAAAATGCTTTATGAATCCGGTGTGGAGTATGTTATTATCGGACATTCAGAGCGCAGACAGTATTTTGCTGAGACAGATGAGACCGTGAACAAAAAGATCCTGAAAGCATTTGAAACTGAGCTGATCCCGATCGTTTGCTGCGGTGAAACGCTGGAGCAGAGAGAAGCAGGTATTACTCTGGAGTGGATCAAAGGCCAGATCAAAGGCGCCTTCGCGGGAGTGTGCAAAGAAAACGCCGCACAGACGATCATCGCCTATGAACCTATCTGGGCAATCGGAACCGGTAAAGTTGCAACAAAGGAACAGGCTGAAGAAGTCTGCAGATTTATCCGTGAGACCATTTGTGAGCTGTATGATCAGGAGACCGCAGATAAGATCCGTATCCTGTACGGCGGCTCTGTCACAGGAGACTCTGCAAACGAACTGTTCAGCATGGATGACATCGACGGTGGTCTTGTCGGTGGAGCCAGCCTGAAGGCAGATTTCGGACGGATTGTTCATTACAATAAATAATCCGAAATGATCAGCTTTATCAAAGGCAGTATTTCTTATATCGGCGACACCTTTGTAATCCTGGAATGCAATCATATGGGATTTCAGATTTCCATGCCCTCAACGGCCCTTTTCCGGCTGACCGAGGGCATGGAAGTTACAATTTATACCCATCTTGCAGTAAAGGAAGACGATCTGTCGCTGTACGGATTCCTGGGAATGGAAGACCTTCGGATGTTCAAGCAGCTGATCACTGTAAGCGGAGTAGGTCCTAAAGGAGCCTTGCAGATACTGTCTTCCATTTCTTCTGAAGAATTAAAAATGGCGATCGCTTCCGGAGATGCCAAACTCATATCCAGCGCAAAAGGAATCGGACTGAAAACAGCCCAGAAACTGGTGGTTGATCTCAAAGGCAAGTTTAAAAATGAATTGCCGGCTGCTGGTATTTCTTCCGGGAAACTGCAGAACAGTAATCTGGAAATGGCGGTCCTGTTCGCACAGTCCACAGGTATCTCAAGAACACAGTGCATGAATGCTTTATCAAAAGCAGAGCTTCCTGATGATGCCGACGTGGATCTGATCATTGATTCCATTTTTAAGAATCTGAACTTTTAGGTGATTTATGGCCAGGGAACTTACGATCAATACAAATATCGCCCCTGAGGAACGGGAAAGTGAAAACAATCTGCGTCCCCAGGATTTTGACAGCTATATCGGGCAGAGAAAGATCAAGGATAATCTGAAGATCTATATTCAGGCTGCGAATGAACGCTCTGAACCGATTGATCATGTTCTGCTTTACGGTCCTCCCGGTCTTGGAAAAACAACGCTTGCAGGCATTATCGCCAATGAAATGCACCGCAGCATGAAGATCGTTTCAGGTCCTGCCATCGAATATCCGGGGGAGATCCTGGCGATCATCAAGCAGCTTCCGACAGGCGGGGTATTGTTTGTGGATGAAATCCACCGCCTCAGCAAACCGGTAGAAGAAGCATTGTATTCTGTCATGGAAGACTTTGCTTTTGATGCTGTTATCGAAAATGGTGAACAGACGATCGTCAGAAGGATCCATGTCGATCCGTTTACTCTGATCGGCGCCACAACCAGAGCAGGACTTCTTTCCGCACCGCTAAGGGACAGATTTGGTATCGTTCATCGCATGGAGTTTTACGAACCGGAAGAACTGGCGCAGATCGTAACGAATTCTGCTGCAAAGCTGAATGCTGGCATTGACCCCGGTGGAGCACTGGAGATCGGGAACTGTTCCAGAGGAACTCCCAGGATCGCAAACCGTATCCTTCGCAGGGTCAGAGATTATGCCCAGGTGAAATATGACGGATATATTACCGGACCGATCGTACACGAAGCACTGTCCCTGCTTGATATTGACCGAAAAGGTCTTGATCAGACAGACAGGCTGATCCTTACGACTATGATCGGTAAATTTATGGGCGGCCCGGTTGGACTGGATACCTTATCCGCATCGATCGGGGAAGATCCCGGTACGATTGAAGACGTTTATGAACCTTACCTGGTAAAATGCGGCTTTATTAACCGCACTCCGAGAGGCCGCATGGCTACTGATCTGGCATACCGTCATTTAGGCATTCAAAATGATTGATATTGTCTATACGATTTCCAAATATCTGATCATGATCTGTTTTGGACTGTTTGTGATCATTTCTTTCCGTGTGCAGAGAGATGTACCGGAAGAGATGAAACAGCAGACATATACAGTACAGAGGTCATTGATGATCGCGATCCATGCAGTGGCTTTTTTTGTGATCGCCCTTCATGTCCTGAACGGAGATTCTGATATCAATATCTGGTATCTGATCGCATTTTATATAGCACAGCTGGCGTATCTTCTGGTCATGACAATGCTGATCCCGCGTTTTGTCAGGCTGAATCAGGGGATCAATCATGTTATGTGCATGTTTCTGACTGTCGGGTTCATTATCCAGACCAGGCTGTCATTTGAAAATTCTTTAAAACAGTTCGTGATCATTCTTGTGGGAACCGTTCTGTTTCTGATCATCTGTTTTTTCTGCAAACGTGCAAAGTTTTTAAGAAGTCTTACATGGGTTTACTGTATCATGGGCATGGGCCTTTTGATGCTGGTGCTGATACTTTCTACGGTTTCCAGAGGAGCAAGACTGTCTCTGGAAGTGGGTCCTTTTTCCTTTCAGCCGCTGGAATTTGTTAAGATCTTATTTGTTCTGTTTGTTGCCGGGGCATTTCACAAGTCAACCTCTTTCAAATATGTTGTGATTACGGCAGTCTGTGCTGCCATTCATGTAGGGATCCAGGTATTATGCAATGACCTTGGATCTGCTTTTATATTGTTTGTGATCTATCTGATGATGCTTTATGCAGCTACCAGGAGATTCATCTATATTGCGATCGGTACAGCAGCTTTTGCTGCTGCCGCTGTGGCGGCTTATCATCTGTTCAACCATGTCAGGATCCGGGTTTCAGCCTGGCTTGATCCTTGGTCTGACATTAACGGAAAAGGCTATCAGATCGCACAGTCTTTGTTTGCCATCGGAACGGGCGGATGGTTTGGATCGGGACTTTTTATGGGCAATCCTTCAAGTATTCCGCTGGTTTCCAAGGATATGGTTATTTCTGCCATTGCAGAAGAATTGGGAGGGATCTTTGCCATATTCATGATCCTTCTTTGTTTATGTTTTACGTTGATGATCTTCCGTGTTTCCATCAGGGTGTCTATGACATTCTATAAACTCCTTGCTTTCGGTCTCGGCGTATCTTATGCGGTTCAGGTCTTTCTTACGATTGGTGGAGCAATGAAGTTTATTCCCCTTACAGGCGTAACCCTGCCGTTTGTTTCAAGCGGTGGAAGTTCCATGTTGGCTTCCCTGATCACACTTGGCATTGTACAGGCCCTGTATGTAATCTCAGAATCAGATGTGGCACAGGAGAGAAGGATGATTGCGGCTGGCGTATCACTTTCTGAATTTGATGGTTATGAAGATCTGAAAGAACCGGGGAATGATGAATATGACGAGAATGACGAATATGACGATGAATACGAAGATGACGAAGATTTCTATGATGAAGAATATGATGACAATGATAACAGTAAAAGAGAACCAGTAGAAAACAGAGTTTTCTTTTATGACATAAATGACATCCATGAAAACAATAAGTGACAGAAACCTGAAAAAGATCAACAGGGTCAGAAAAAAGATCAATAAGGGCAGGATCATCAATAAAGACATCATGAAAGTCTTTGCCTTTTTCGCTGTCCTGTTTTCTGCATTGATCATATATCTGTGTTATTTTCTTTCTTTTCAATCAGGTTCTGTCATCAACAACAGCTATAACAGAAGATCTGATGTCCTGAAGAAATCTGTTCTCCGGGGAAGTATCATTGCACAGGACGGATCTGCTCTGGCGTATTCTGAACTGGATCAAAATGGAAATGAGATCCGGGTTTATCCTTACGGAAATGTATTTGCTCACGTTGTTGGCTTTGACAGCAATGGCATGGCTGGCTTGGAAGCGTCCTATAATTATTATCTTCTGACCTCTCATCTGGGTTTATTTGAGAAGATCTCCAATGAATTTCATCATATAAAAAATACGGGAGATACACTTCAAAGCACCCTGAATGCCGGTCTTCAGAACTACATTTATCAGCTGCTCGGTAATAATTACGGTGCAGTTATCTGTATGAATCCCGATACCGGTGAAATCTATGCCATGGTGTCAAAACCGGATTTTGATCCAAATGATATTTCGGAAATATGGGATTATCTTGTGGAGGATCATTCTGAAAATGAATATGCGGATCTTACGGACAGTGTCCTTCTGAACAGAGCAACACAGGGACTTTATACTCCGGGTTCTACTTTTAAGCTGTTTACACTATATGATTACTGGCTGGAACATCCGGATGAGGTAAACCGGTTTTCCTTTGACTGCAAAGGGATCATGGCGGTAGGGGATACCACGATATCATGTTACAACGGTGCTCATGGTCATGAAGATCTGTCAGCGGCTTTTGCAAATTCGTGCAACTGTGCATTTGGAACCATTGGCTCTCATCTGGATCTGGAACATTTTCGTTCAGTAAACGAAAAACTGCTGTTTGGACGGGATCTGCCGGTAGATATCCCATCAAAGGCAAGTGTTTTTTCTCTTTCGGCTGATGATTCCGAATTTGATATTATGGCAACTGCCATCGGACAGGGAAATACACAGATGACTCCAATGCATCTTGCCATGGTAGTCAGTGCTATCGCCAACGATGGAGTATGTATGGTTCCGCATCTTGCGAAGGCGGTTCTGAATCCTTACGGGGAGATCACAAAGCAGTTTCGTCCGCAAGTTTATACCAGACTGTTTTCCGAAACTGAAGCACAATTACTGAAATCATATCTGCGCAGTGTTGTGACTGACGGTACCGCTCAGACCGTTTATCCTGGTAATTTCCAGGCATACGGAAAAACGGGGACCGCACAGAAGGAAAATGAATTTACCGGAGACTATGATCATTCCTGGTTTGTCGGTTGGGCAGAAAATAATGAGCAAAAACTTGCAGTATGTGTTATAGTAGAAAATATGGAAACAGCAGGTATGACTGGAGTGTATCTCAGTAAACAGATATTCGATTATTACTTCGGATATTGATCAATTAAAAGGAAGATTATCATGATAAGCAGTATGACAGGTTTTGGCAGAAGTGAATGGGCTGATGACACGATTAAGTTGACCGTTGAGATGAAATCCGTGAATTCCAAATATCTCGACCTGAATCTCAAGATGCCTAGAAAATTCAATATCTTTGAAGGGAATATACGTACTCTTCTGAAGAGTTATGCATCCCGTGGAAAGATCGATCTTTATATTACCTATGAAGATTTAAGTGAATCTCAGAAGTCTCTTCGTTTTAACGAAACACTCGCCTCGGAATATTTGAAGTATTACCGTCAGATAACAGAGAAATTCGGAATTGCGGATGATATCCGTACCTCTGTGATAGCCAGGTGTCCGGAAGTTCTCGTTCTGGAGGAACAGGATACGGATGAAGATGCCTTATGGAATAAATTGAACAAAGTACTTGCGGACGCTTTTACCTCTTTCAAAGAATCCCGCTTGAAAGAAGGAGCAGCTCTTCGGATTAATATTCTGGAAAAACTGGATGATATGCAAAGACTTGCCGATTATATCGAAAGTATGATGCCTATGATCATTTCCGAGTATAAATCCAGACTGGAAGAACGTGTCAAAGAGTTTCTGGAAAGCAGCAGCATTGATGAAGGCCGGATAGCAGCAGAGGTAACGATTTTTTCCGACAAGACAGCGATCGATGAGGAACTGGTTCGCCTGAAAACACACATCAGGAACATGAGAGACATTTTGACAAAAGGAGGAGAAGTCGGAAGAAATTTAGATTTTCTCGCCCAGGAGATGAACAGAGAGTCCAATACGATCCTTTCCAAATCCAGCAACATTGATGTAACAAACTGTGGTATCGAATTAAAGACCTGTATAGAGAAAATAAGAGAGCAGGTGCAGAACATTGAATAAAACAGGATTTCTTCTCGTTGTCAGCGGGCCTTCAGGTGCCGGTAAAGGAACGATCTGCAACGCCTTGCTGAAAAAATACCCGGATGAATATGCATTATCTATTTCAGCGACTTCCAGAGAGCCGCGGGGAAATGAACAGGATGGGGTTGAATATTTCTTCAAAACGATAGAAGAATTTGAAGAAATGATCGCCGCTGATCTTTTGCTGGAACATGCCAGATATGTTGACAATTATTACGGCACTCCCCGCAAATGGGTAGAGGAAAAACTGGAAGAAGGGATTAATGTGATCCTGGAGATCGACTATCAGGGAGGTTTTCAGGTCAGCAGCAAGATTCCCAATGTTCTGAAGATCTTTATTATGCCTCCTGATCTGGAAGAACTTAAAAACCGTCTGGTCTTACGCGGAACAGAAACGGAAGAACAGATCATCATGAGGCTGAAAAAAGCGGAAGAAGAAATTAAGATCGCAGAACAATATGACTATACGATCATCAACGTTGATGTTGAAAAATCAGTAGAAATATTGCATAATATTGTTTCGTATGAAAAAAACAAATTAATGGGAGAGATATAATATGTTACATCCATCTTATTCAGATCTTATGGACGCAGTTAACAGCGATGTAGAAGACGGAGAAGAACCGGTCGTTCAGAGCAGGTACTCAATCGTAATGGCTGCTTCCAAAAGAGCGCGTCAGCTTGTGGACGGAGCAGAACCGCTGGTCGCTTCCAAGGAATTCAAACCTCTTTCTACTGCTATTGAAGAGATCTATTCCCAGAAGGTTAAGATCGAGCCTTCCGACACAAAAAAATGAAGATCAATCTGATATCGCTCGGCTGTGATAAAAACAGAGTGGATTCCGAGAAAATGCTCGGGCTGCTTCGTGCTGCAGGTTTTTCTTACACGGATGATGAGTATGAAGCAGATATCATCATTGTAAATACCTGCTGCTTTATTGATGACGCAAAAACCGAGTCTATTGATACCATCCTGGAAATGGCAGAATACAAAGAGATTGGAAACTGCAAATATCTCTTTGTGACTGGATGTCTGTCTGAACGCTACCGGGATGAGATTCTTGTGCAGTTTCCTGAAGTGGACGGCTATATCGGTACAGCTGATCTGGGCGAGATCCTGGATCTTATCAGCGAACATATTTCGGAAAAAGAAAACTGTCCGAATCTTTCACAGGTACGGGATTTTTCCAAAAAGCAGGGACTTCGGGACAGAGTTGTTACGACTCCGGGTCACTATGAATTCCTGAAAATTGCGGAAGGATGTTCTAAACGATGCACATACTGCATTATTCCGTATATCAGAGGTCCCTACAGAAGCTTTCCAATGGAGGAGCTGTTGGAAGAGGCGGAATTTCTTGCTGACAGCAATGTGACAGAACTGATCATTGTGGCGCAGGAAACAAGTATCTACGGAAAGGATCTCTATGGCAGGGACATGCTGCCGGAGCTGCTTCGGAAATTGTGCCGGATCGACGGTTTTCGCTGGATCCGTCTGCTTTACTGCTATCCGGAAGATATAACGGAAGAACTGCTGGATGTCATAGCGGATGAGCCTAAAATCTGCAACTATATTGACATGCCGATTCAGCACGCTTCTGATCCGATCCTTCGTAGAATGGGAAGAAGGACAAATCATGATGATCTCGTCAATAAGATACGTCTGATCCGCAGCAGGATTCCCGGGATTGCGCTTCGTACTTCACTGATCACCGGTTTTCCAGGAGAAACAGAAGAAGATCATCGGATTCTGAAAGAATTTGTACAGGAGATGCGTTTTGAAAGACTTGGTGTTTTCACTTATTCCTGTGAAGAGGGTACTCCTGCAGCCAAATTCCCGGATCAGATTGATGAAGAGATCAAATCTGCCAGAAAAGATGAACTAATGTCGATCCAGGAACTGATTTCCTACGAAAATCTGACTGGTCACATTGGTAAGGTTTTCGACGTGGTAGTGGATGGATATCTCCCGGACGAAGATGTTTACGTCGGCAGAACTTATATGGATGCTCCTGATGTGGACGGTGCCTTTTTCTTCCGCTCAGACAGACAGTTAATGAGTGGTGATCATCTGAACTGTCTGGTCACGAATGTCAGCGATTATGATTTTTATGGGGAAATTGTTGAGGACTGACTTTTATGAATATCGCTAATAAACTGACAATTCTGCGGATCATCCTGGTCCCTGTTTATATTTTATTTCTTCTTGTCGATATATCGAAATATCATTTTTGTATCGCAACACTGATATTTGTTATCGCATCCCTGACGGATATGCTGGATGGAAAACTGGCAAGGAAATACCATCTGGTCTCAGATTTCGGTAAATTCGCTGATCCGCTGGCTGATAAACTGCTTGTGTTGTCTGCCATGATCTGTTTTGTACAGCTCGGTTTTATGCCGGCGTGGATCTGTATCATCATTACGGCAAGAGAGATCGCAATCAGTGGATTGAGACTGGTTTGTTCCGGAAAGGGCGTTGTCGTTGCTGCCTCTAAACTCGGTAAATTCAAAACCGTGACACAGATGGCTTTTATTATTCTGACAACTCTGAACCTTCCTTTTTATTTCGGAGCTTCTGCGCCGGGATTCTGCAAAGGGGTCGAGATTTTCCGGATCATTCTTATGTATCTGGCACTGCTGATGACAATCGTGTCGTTTGTTGATTATGTGATCAAAAATAAAGATGCGTTTTCTATGAAAGATATGTGAGGTTTCTTCATAAAACTTAAATAAGAAGAATAAAAATATCCGTCAGAAAGTTCAGTTTCAATTCACTTTCCGACGGATATTTTTATTCTTCTTGTTAAACTATGAATGAATACACATATCTTTCATGGAAAACGATACCTGTTGGAAAGTTCAGTTTCTATTCTTTTGGAGCGTCCAATAAAAAAATATCGGTAAATAGAGAAGTTAGCATCCAAAATCAGAATCAAATATATAAAAAATACCTCTCTGAAAGTTTAGGTTTTATACATTCAGAGAGGTTTTATACTTTAAAGCAAGAACAGGTCAGTCAAGATCCAGGTCGTCCGGGTTCTGATCGGCCAGACCGTAGGAAGCCAGGATATCATCCGTTTCTGAAACAGCAGGGTCTTTCGGAGGATTATCAAAAACAAGCCCGTCATTGAGGTCTTCGCCGTTAAAGCCAAGCTTGTCGCGGACCATAGCCTGTACCCGCGCAAAGAATTCAGGATTATTCTTCAGATAATTCTTTGCATTTTCACGTCCCTGTCCGATCTTTTCTCCATTATAGGAATACCAGGCACCGGACTTGTTGATGATATTGAATTCGACAGCCTGATCAAGGATATCACCGACAGCGGAGATTCCTTCTCCGAAAATAATATCGAATTCTGCCTCGCGGAAGGGCGGAGCCACTTTGTTCTTTACGACTTTGGCTCTGACACGGTTGCCGATTACATCGCCTGCCTGCTTCAGGGATTCGATCCTTCGGATATCGATCCTGACAGAAGCATAGAACTTCAGGGCACGACCGCCTGTCGTAGTTTCTGACGGCCCATAGAAAACGCCGATCTTTTCACGCAGCTGATTGATAAAGATAATAGAACATCCTGTCTTGTTGGCGACAGCAGTCAGTTTCCTGAGTGCCTGGCTCATCAGCCTTGCCTGGGCGCCGACAGTCGCTTCACCCATCTCACCTTCGATCTCGTGCTTTGGTACTAGAGCGGCAACTGAGTCTACAACAATAATGTCGATGGCGCCTGAACGAACCATCGTCTCGCAGATCTCAAGACCCTGCTCACCGTAATCGGGCTGGGAAATATAAAGATTGTCCACATCAACGCCGATATCCCTTGCATATTTCGGATCCAGGGCGTGCTCGGCATCGATAAATCCGGCGATCCCACCGGTCTTCTGGACTTCCGCAACGATATGGAGTGCCAGTGTTGTCTTGCCGCTTGCTTCGGGTCCATAGATCTCGATAATGCGGCCCTTCGGTATGCCGCCGACTCCGAGGGCTTTGTCAAGACTGATCGATCCGGTCGGGATCGTCTCGATATCCATGGCGCTCTTGTCTCCGAGCTTCATGACAGATCCCTTGCCGTAATCTTTCTCGATCTTGGAAATCGCGGCATCCAGTGCTTTTCTTTTTTCGTTAGTATCCATATTTCTCTCCTTCAACCAGACACGAACTAATGTTCGGTTTCATGTTATCTTATTTTGTATGGTTTGTCAATAGACACTCCTAAATGTTTATCTTGAAAAGAGCGCATATTTTTAGTAAACTTTACACATGTATGTTTAGGATTACTGCTTTATCTGTATCCGCATGGTTCTGAATATTAATATTATTTTGGAGGTATTTTTTTATGAATGTTTATAAGACTGGTGATATCAGAAACGTCATCCTCATGGGACACGGCGGATCCGGCAAATCCACATTGGCGGAATCCATGGCTTATTCGACCGGCATTATCAGCAGAATGGGCAATATCACAGACGGAAACACAATTTCCGATTTTGATAAAGAAGAGATCAAGAGAAAATTTTCCATCAACTCTACGATCATTCCGATCGAATATGATGGAATCAAGATAAATGTTCTGGATACTCCGGGATACTTCGATTTTATCGGTGCGACCGAAGAAGCACTCAGTGTCTGCGACGCTGCTGTTATCGTTCTGAACGCAAAATCCGGTATTGAAGTAGGCGCTGCCAAGTCCTGGGAATTCTGTGAAAAATTCAAAGTCCCCAGATTTATTTACGTATCCGGCATGGACGATGCCAATGCCGATTATCAGAAGATCACTTCGGACCTTCATGAAAGATTCGGCGTCAAGATCGCTCCGTTCCAGCTCCCGATCAAAGAGGGCAGTGAACTGAAGGGTTATGTGGACGTAATCGCACAGAAGGCCTATACCTACAAACCGGATGGGAAATGCACCGAGATTGCGGTCCCGGATGCGCTGAAAGCTGATGCGGAAAGCGTACGGGAAGGCGTTATGGAAAGCGTTGCCGAAACTTCTGAAGAACTGATGGAGAAATACTTCGGCGGAGAAGAGTTCACTGATGAGGAGATCATGACAGCTCTTCATGATGCCGTGAAGGACGGTGACTGTGTTCCCGTATTCCTGGGGTCTTCTGTAAAGAATTTCGGTGCAACTTCTCTCATGACAGCGATCAAGAGCTACTTCCCGAATCCTGCCAATTCCCCGACCATGAAGTCCGGAAAAGATGCTAAGACCGATGCTGAATTCAAGTGCAGCTGCGATCCGAACGCTCCGCTGGCAGCTTATGTATTCAAGACTATCATCGACCCGTTCATCGGTAAATATTCTCTGGTTAAGGTTTACTCCGGTGTCCTGAAATCCGATGACCTCCTCTTCAATGCGGAAACAGATCAGTCTGAAAAGATCGCGAAACTCTACATCATGAGAGGCAAAAATGTAGAAGAGATCAAGGAACTCCAGCCGGGTGATATCGGCGCAATCGGTAAACTGGAACTTGCCAAGACAGGCGATACTCTTTCCAGGAAAGAAGCCCCTGTGATCCTTGACCAGTTCGTTTATTCCACACCGTATACCTACAAGAAATACTATGCTGCCAATAAAGGCGAAGAAGATAAGATTTCCCAGGCTCTTTCCAAACTCTGCGCAGAGGACAAGACACTCAAAGTGGTTGCAGACGAAGAAAACAAGCAGGCTCTTCTTTATGGTATCGGCGATCAGCAGCTTGACGTGGTAGCTTCAAAGATGAAGGAAAAATACAAAGTCGACATCGTACTCGACAAACCTGCGTTCCCGTTCCGTGAGACGATCAGAAAGACAGCCGAAGTCGAAGGAAAGCATAAAAAGCAGTCCGGCGGCCACGGACAGTATGGTCATGTCAAGATGATCTTCGAACCTTCAGGGGATCTGGAAACACCTTATGTATTCGAAGAAAAGATCTTCGGCGGATCTGTTCCGAAGAACTTCTTCCCGGCAGTAGAAAAAGGTATCCAGGAATGTGTCCAGAAAGGACCTCTGGCCAGCTATCCTGTTGTCGGCGTTAAGGCAACACTGATCGATGGTTCCTATCATCCGGTAGACTCCAACGAAATGTCCTTTAAGATGGCAGCAACCATCGCGTTCAAGAAAGGCTTCATGGATGCAGGTCCTATCCTTCTTGAGCCGATCGTATCCCTGAAAGTTACGGTTCCGAACGAATTCACCGGTGATGTCATGGGCGATCTGAACAAGAGAAGAGGACGTGTGCTTGGCATGAATCCGGGTGAACTCGGAAAGACTGTGATCGAAGCGGATATCCCGATGTCCGAATTATACGGCTATAACACGGATCTTCGCTCCATGACAGGCGGTTTCGGCAACTTTGCTTATGAATTCTCCCGCTATGAGCAGGCTCCGGCGGATGTACAGCAGAAAGAAGTTGCTGCAAGACAGTCGAAAGACGAAGAATAATCCAAATATGTTTTATGATATTATCATTATTGGTGGCGGTGCATCTGGTTTATGCACCGCCATTCAATCCAAAACAGAAATTAATACCGTTCTGGTCCTTGACCACAACAGCGTTCCCGGAAAAAAGATCCTGTCCACTGGAAACGGCAGATGTAATCTGACCAATGTCAATGCCAGCGTCGATCTGTTTGACAGCAATCCGGAAGGTCTGATCCCCTATATGACATCAGGTGATCCGCTGTTTTATCAGCAGGTGATCTCGCAGTTTGACTGCCATGATACGGTTAATTTTTTCGCTGAAAACGGTCTTTTATGTACCGATAAAAACGGGTATATCTATCCTCGTTCCGAACAGGCGGTTTCAGTACAGGAAGTATTGAAAAACCGCTGTGAAGATCTGGGGATCGATGTAGTCGTAAATCATGATGTCCGCAGTATCACCAAGAAGAAAGACCATGAATTTGTTGTTGATTCGCGCTATGAATGCCTTAATCTTGTGCTGGCTACAGGCGGGCTTTCCGGAGCTTCCACTGGAAACGACGGGAGCGGATACAAAATGGCGCAGAGTTTCGGACATCATCTGATCGATCCTACTCCGGCTCTTTGCGGCATCCGCTGTAATGACCAGATCTTCCGTTACCTGAAGGGTACACGGACGGACGGCAGACTGTCTTTCAAGGCACAGGGAAAAGAGATCAGCGTTCATGGCAATATTCAGTTTACAGATTATGGAATATCCGGTATTCCCGCATTTCAGATCTCCTCGATCATTGGTTATATGCTGGCCATCGGAGAAACCCCTGTAATCACTGTGGATCTTATGCCGGAGATTGCTCTTTACGAACTGGTAAACCTTCTTTATCGTAATTATAAACTGATCCCCTCTAAAAAAAGGCATGACAAGCCGGCACAGCGTATGCTGGCCGGGATCCTGAACCAGAATGTCATTAATGCTGTGATACGCCGCTTTTCAGCTGCAGGCAGCGCAAATGACCCCGATTCCATGTGCCTTGCTCTGGCAAGAGCGATCAAACTGTTCCAGGTGCATCCCTATGAACTGATGCCGTTTGAAAACGCTCAGACAACAGCAGGCGGGATCTGCACTGATGAGATCGATCCTCTTACCATGGAATCCAAACTTGTCAAAGGCCTGTTTTTTACCGGGGAGATCATCGATGTAAACGGTATCTGCGGTGGATATAATCTGCAGTGGGCATTCAGCACCGCTTCTATCTGCGGAAAGACCCTTCAGGCACGTCAGTCCCTGAGATTATAGAGTATGGTACGGATATCACAGCTGCATCTGTCAATCGATCACAGTGCTGCGGACCTGAGAGCAGCGATCTTAAAGAAGCTTCGTATTTCAGATACAAGGCTTCTTGCTTTTATGATCGCCAGAAAATCCCTGGATGCAAGGGACAGAAACAATATTCGGTACAGCTATACGGTCGACTGCAGCATTTCCCGTGAAAAAGAATACCTGAAGCACTGCAGGAACCCGAAGATCACGGAAGCACCTGACCGCAGTTATCATTTCCCCGAATATGGAAAGGCAGTGATGAAAGAACGCCCGCTGGTGATCGGAAGCGGACCTGCCGGACTGTTCTGCGCCTATTTTCTTGCGGAAAAAGGATTCCGGCCTGTTGTGATCGAAAGAGGCGACCCGGTGGAGAAGAGGTTTCTTACCGTGCAGCATTTCTGGGAAACGAATAAGCTGGATCCCGAGAGCAATGTACAGTTCGGGGAAGGCGGAGCGGGAACTTTCTCCGACGGCAAACTGAATACCGGCATCAATGATACTTCCGGCAGGATCGGCCTGGTTCTCCGGACGTTTGTAAAGTACGGTGCACCTGAAGAGATCACATATATCAATAAACCTCATGTCGGCACAGACGTTCTGATGCGCATTGTATCCGGTATGCGGGAACGGATCCTGGAACTGGGAGGCGATTTCAGATATCGAACGGTCTTCCGGGAATTCTGCATAGAAAAAGACACTTTGACTGGAATCCTGGTAAATGACGGCGAGTTCATTCCGGCAGAAACAGCAGTCCTGGCAATCGGTCATTCTGCCCGGGATACCTTTGAGTACCTGATCGATCGATCACCTCTCAGTATCAGTGCCAAGCCTTTTGCAGTGGGGGTCCGCGCAGAACATCTTCAGGCTGAGATCGATCAGGCAAGATATGGGCAGGATATGGGCGGGCTGCTTCCCCCTGCAGATTATAAACTGACCTATCACAGCAGTAGGGGAAACAGCGTTTATTCTTTCTGTATGTGTCCCGGTGGATATGTCGTCAATTCTTCTTCGGAACATGGAATGCTGTGCATCAACGGGATGAGTTATTCCAAAAGGGACTCGGACAACGCCAATTCTGCCATTGTAGTAGCCGTAAACCCGTCCGACGATCCCAAAGAGAATATTGCATTCCAGAGGATGCTTGAAAAAAAAGCTTATCAGGCAGGAAAGGGAAAGATCATCAGCCAGCGGCTGGAAGACTTTGAGCTGGGCAGAGTGTCGGAATCCTTTGGGAAGATATCGCCTGTGCACAAGGGTGAAACGGTCATGGCTGACATCCGCCGCGTGCTGCCGGAAGAAATCTGCCTTGATATTTCAGAAGCGATCCATTATTTTGCGGGGCAGATCGAAGGATTCGATGATCCGGATGTCCTTCTTTCCGCGGTAGAGAGCAGGACCTCTTCTCCGGTTAGAATATTGCGGGACGATCAGCTGCAGTCCTGTATAAATGGAGTATATCCGGCAGGCGAAGGTGCCGGATACGCAGGCGGGATCACCAGCGCAGCTGTTGACGGGATCAAGGTATTTGAATCTCTCTGCAGCCGGTTTTGTCCTGGCTGATTTGTATTTCAGAATGCATTATGGTATAGTTTTCAAGTTATGAATGTCACTTTGATCAGCAATCACGACAATTTAATCAAGGCAGTAACAGCAGGACAGTATATCATTGAATACTATGCTGTTCCTGAACGTACGGACCTGATTTCCATGCAGATCTTTGATCCGAAAGAGAACACCATCTCTGAGATAGAACCCGATATTTCGAAAATCCGGTTTATCGAGATCATCAACTGCATCTGGAACTGCGGGGATGTTTATTTTGCTGCCTGTGATGTGACGGAAAACAGCAAACTGAACATTTCCATATTCCGCTATTCCACGAAAGAGCATAAATCTGTCATGATCTGTTCCTTTATCAAGAACAGAGACCTGCTGAACGAAGACAAGAGGATGAAACTGTTTATCCTAAGCGACTCCACCATTCTGATGCAGACAGAGATTCTTCACAGGAGCGTTTCCCAGAATATGATGGGAAATATAGAGTTTTCCCTGACGTTATACAATCTGGATTCAGGGACGGAAACAGCTGTTTCGGAAGCCAATTTTATCAATAACGGCATCAATACCGTCATCCCGGTTTCCGAAAAAAAGATCCTGGTAAAGACCGGCTATTCCTATATTGAAGACAGCAGGCTGGATACCGGAAGTAAAAGCGAGTCCTTTATCGAAAGTATTTATCTGACAACCGTCGCCAAATTCATTGCTGATATCACACTGGAGAAAGAGATCGTGGATATGCCTATGATCGAATCGGCCTATCTGGACAGACATATTACAAAACCTTTTGTAGACGGAGACTATACGCATTTTACGATTATAGATGCAGAACGAAAGATCACGAAATGTGTCTTTTTTCATAACGAAACGGAGGAACGGACAGAGTATTCCATCGCTTCCTTTGATCCGGAGGACCTGTACATTACCCATGTAGTGAACAATATTCCCTATGTGCGCAGGCAGAACGGTGACGATATTACTTTTATTAACCTGAAAAATGCGGAGGCCGATATCTGGTTCTACGAGGAACGTTTCCTGGCGCAGTCCGGGGGACTGTTTCTGCTGGAATCCTTCCAGAAACGGCCGAGACTGCATATTTATTCCTATCCGGGCATGAAGCGCGTTGCGGATGAAGAGAAAGATTACTGCTGCCTCTGCCTGACAGAGGAAAACTGTTATATTTACTGCTGAACTTAAAGATAGATTATGGATAAAGATCTGATTGAAAATATCATAGCGGAAGCACCGTCTGAAGAACCTGATAGACAGGCTTTTTTTAAAGAGGAATGTGCAAAGATCCTTTCCTGCATGGCAAAAGAGCGGAACCGGGAACTGACATTCCATGTCAATACCTTCGGCTGCCAGATGAATGCCAAGGATTCTGAAAAACTGGCCAGGATCCTCACGGATATCGGATACCGGGAGACTGATTCTGAAAATGCCGATTTTGTACTGTTCAATACCTGTACCGTCCGTGAAAATGCCAACATCCGGTTTTATGGACGTTTAGGTTCGCTGAAAGGGATCAAAAAGCAGAACAGAGATATGATCATTGCCGTCTGCGGCTGCATGATGCAGGAAAAACAGGTTGTTCAGACGATCAATGAGAAGTATCCTCATGTCAATATCATTTTCGGAACCCATAATATCTATAAACTTGCGGAACTGCTGTTTCGGTAT
Organism: Parasporobacterium sp.; assembly: GCA_017510065.1. Taxonomy (GTDB): domain Bacteria; phylum Bacillota; class Clostridia; order Lachnospirales; family Lachnospiraceae; genus RGIG5612. The sequence goes on along the minus strand of JAFWOB010000074.1, from coordinate 14,481 downwards.
CTTGCAGAACAGCAGAACCAGACGGAGATCCTGGAAGGAGCGGACCGGATCGTTGAAAACCTTCCTTCTGCCAGAAAATATTCCTTCAAGTCAGGCGTAAACATCATGTATGGCTGCAATAATTTCTGCAGTTACTGTATTGTTCCTTATGTGAGGGGTAGAGAGAGGAGCAGGACGCCGGAAGACATTCTGAGGGAAGTAAGGAATCTGGCGTCAGAGGGTGTCATTGAGATCATGCTGCTCGGCCAAAACGTAAATTCCTATCAGGCAGACATCACATTTCCGGAACTGTTAAAACAGGTCGCAGAAACAGAAGGAATCAAAAGAGTCCGCTTCATGACATCTCATCCCAAAGATCTTTCCGATGAACTGATCGAAGTGATCAAGCAGACTCCGTCCATATGCCGTCATATACACCTTCCTCTGCAATCCGGGAGCAGCAGGATCCTGAAAGAAATGAACAGGCGGTATGACAAGCAGGCGTATCTGGATCTGGCTGCAAAGATAAGGGAACGGATCCCCGATGTTTCGATCACCACCGACATCATTGTTGGTTTCCCCGGAGAAACAGAAGAGGATTTTCTGGAGACCATGGATGTGGTAGAAAAGGTACGCTTTGACAGTGCGTTTACGTTTATCTATTCCAAACGTTCCGGTACAAAGGCAGCATCCATGCCGAACCAGGTTCCCCGGGAAATCGTAGATGACAGGTTCAAAAGGCTTTTGAACAGAGTTACGGAAATCTCCAGGGAACAGACCGTCCGATTTAAGGGACGGACCATGCCGGTGCTTGCGGAAGAAATCAATGCGAAAGATCCCGCCCTTCTGTCCGGCCGGCTTTCCAATAACAGCGTTGTACACTTTAAAGCAGATCCGGAACTGATCGGTCAGATCGTCGATGTTACATTAGTGGAAGCAAAAGGATTTTATTATTATGGCACTCTCGCCCATGATGTCTCAGTATCTGGAGACAAAGAAACAATATAATGACTGTATCCTGTTCTACAGGTTAGGGGATTTCTATGAAATGTTCTTTGAGGATGCCAAGATCGCATCCAGGGAGCTGGAGATCACTCTGACCGGCAAAGACTGCGGCCTGGAGGAAAGAGCTCCCATGTGCGGCGTGCCGTTTCATGCGGTGGATACCTATCTGAACAGACTGGTTTCCAAAGGCTATAAAGTTGCCATTGCCGAGCAGATGGAAGATCCGAAACTGGCAAAAGGAATCGTCAAAAGAGAAGTGATCCGGATCGTTACACCCGGTACCAATATTAACTCTCTGGCATTGGACGAGACAAAGAATAACTATCTGATGTGTGTATACTATGCAGAAGATTCCTTTACCCTTTCTTTTGTTGATATCACAACCGGAGATTTTCAGACAACACATATAGACAGTCCGGAGCATCTGTTCGATGAGATCAATAAATTTCCGGTGGCGGAGATCATTTCAAACCAGGCTTTTCTCATGACGCCGGTAGACTTTGATTATCTGCGGGATAAGCTTGGGATTACCTGTTACACGCTTTCGGATCCATATTTTGAAAATGACAGCTGTCTGGAACTGATCAAAAAGCATTTCCATGTGCTGGATATTGCGGGCCTGGGGCTGAAGGATATTCCGGGTTCGGTACCCTGTACCGGAGCGCTCCTGAAATACTTATACGAGACACAGAAGACCAGCCTGGAGTTTCTGAATAGGATCACGACCTATCACGCCGGCAGATACATGAGTATCGATCATGCTACCAGAAGAAACCTGGAGCTGACTGAGACGATGCGGGAGAAGAGCAAAAGGGGCTCTCTTCTGTGGGTCCTGGACAAGACAAAAACTGCCATGGGAGCCCGGATGCTGCGTTCTTTTCTGGAACAGCCGCTGGTGGATGCCGCACAGATCGAAAAAAGACTTGACGCGGTGCAGGAATTGAACGGCAGCCTCATTGACCGGGATGAGATCAGGGAATATCTGAATCCTGTTTATGACCTGGAACGTCTTTTGGCCAGGATCTCTTATCGTTCTGCCAATCCGAGGGATCTGATCGCTTTCAAAAATTCACTGGAAATGCTCCCGTTTATCAAACAGCTTTTGCATAATTTTACTTCTCCGCTGCTGAAAGAGATCTGTGAGGAACTGGATCCGCTGGAGGACCTGTATCATCTGATCGATGAATCGATCAGTGAAGACGCACCGATCACCATCAAAGAAGGCGGGATCATCAAGCAGGGGTATTCCGAACGGATAGATAAATTAAGGGATTCCAAGATCGAAGGAAAGAACTGGCTTTCCAAGCTTGAGGAAAAAGAGCGAAGTGAAACAGACATCAAGGGACTCAAGATCCGTTACAATAAAGTATTCGGTTATTATATTGAAGTCACCAATTCTTTCAGGGATAAAGTGCCGGAACGATATATACGCAAACAGACGCTGGTGAATGCGGAACGTTATATCACGCAGGAACTGAAAGAACTGGAAGATATGATCCTGGGGGCGGAGGAAAAGCTGTTTTCTTATGAATATGATCTGTTCAATGATATCAGGGAACAGATCGCGGGACAGCTGGAAAGGATCCATCGTACTGCTCATGCAGTATCAGGGATCGATACGTTCTGTTCCCTTGCCTATGTTGCGGAACACAACAAATATGTCCGTCCTTCCATCAATATGTCCGGAACGATCTCTATAACGGATGGCCGTCATCCGGTTGTGGAAATGATGATGGAAGAGGGCAGGTTCATCCCGAACGACGCTTATTCCGACCGCAGCGACAACCGGGTCAGTATCATTACAGGACCTAACATGGCAGGCAAGTCTACCTATATGAGACAGCTGGCGCTGATCGTTCTGATGGCAGCCATCGGCAGCTTTGTCCCGGCTTCCGCTGCTGATATCTGTACTTGTGACCGAATCTTTACGAGAGTCGGCGCATCGGATGATCTTGCCAGCGGACAAAGCACCTTTATGGTCGAGATGACCGAAGTAGCAAACATTCTGCGAAATGCCACTTCAGACTCCCTCATCATCCTGGATGAAATCGGCAGAGGCACAAGTACTTATGATGGTATGAGCATTGCCTGGGTCGTTGTGGAGTATATCGCAGACCGGACAAAATGCGGAGCCAAGACATTCTTTTCCACTCATTATCATGAACTGACTGAGCTGGAGGGAAGGATCGGAGGCGTTAAAAATTACTGTATCAGCGTGATGGAACAGGGAGAAGATATCATTTTCCTCCGTAAGATCAAGCGGGGTGGGGCTGATAAAAGTTATGGCATTCAGGTTGCACGTCTGGCAGGCGTTCCGGATGAGATCATTGATCGTGCCAAAGAGATCGTGATCCAGCTGACGGAAGCGGATATTGCCGGTTCTTCACCTTCCGAGAGGATACGTGCACCAAAAGCGGATACCGGTGTGCAGGATAAAACCGGACAGTTTGTATTGACGACAGCAGATGATATCGTGCATCGTAAACTGAAAGGAATAGAGCCGGATAAACTGACTCCGCTGGAAGCAATTAATATATTATATGAATTAAAGTCTTTATTATGAAACGATTGATCCTTGCCTCAACCTCTCCGAGAAGAAGAGAGATCATGCAGTTATCCGGGTTTGAGTTTACCGTTGTATCCCCGGACTGCGAAGAATCCATCCCTGAAAAGGCGCCGGAAGAATATGTCATGGAGCTGTCGCGGCGTAAAGCACAGGCAGCAGGAGCTTTGCTGGATCATGCCGTCGTGATCGGCGCGGATACCGTTGTTTTTCTGGATGGGATTCTCGGAAAACCGTCGAACGAAGAAGACGCCCGCTGTATGCTGCGGCAGCTGTCCGGAAGAGTACACACAGTATATACGGGCGTAACGGTCCTTGATTGCGATACACAAGACACCCGGTCTTTTTATGAAGCGACAGAAGTAGAGTTTTATCCTCTGAACGAAGAAGAGATCGATGCTTATATCAGGACAGGAGAACCCATGGATAAAGCCGGAGCATACGGAATCCAGGGAAGGGGTGCAATCCTGGTAAAACGTATCAACGGAGATTATTTAAATGTAGTTGGCCTGCCGCTGGCACATCTGATGCAGGTCCTGAAGGAATTCCTTTGATATGAATGAAATAAAACTGCTGGATCAGAATACAATTGATAAGATCGCGGCCGGGGAAGTTGTGGACAGACCGGCATCGATCGTGAAGGAACTTGTGGAAAACTCTATTGACGCCGGCGCAGATGCCATTTCCATAGAGATCCGCAACGGCGGCCTGGAACTGATCCGAATCACGGATAACGGTTCCGGGATCAGAAGAGATCAGATCAGTCTGGCATTTCTCCGGCATTCCACCAGCAAGATCACAGATGCATCCGATATCTCATTTATCCATACACTGGGATTTCGCGGAGAAGCTTTGTCTTCCATTGCAGCTGTTTCAAAAACGCAGCTCTGCACGAAAACAGAAAATGATTTGACAGGAGTGATCTACAGGATCAACGGCGGCAAAGAGCAGTCCCTGGAAGATGCTGCGCTTCCTAACGGAACGACGGTGATTGTAAGAGATCTGTTTTATAACACTCCGGCCCGTTTGAAATTTCTGAAATCTCCGCAGACAGAAGCAGGCTATATTACAGATATTGTTCAGCGCATTGCCATGTCCCGCCCTGACATTTCCTTTAAGTTTACCAGCAACGGGTCGGTAAGGCTTTCCACATCCGGAAACGGGTCCCTGAAAGATGCTATTTACGCCATATTCGGAAGAGACATTACGGCAAATCTGCTGGATGTGGACGACCGGGATGATAATCTTTCCGTTACCGGTTTTATCGGGAAACCGCAGATTGCGAGAGGAAACCGTAGTTTTGAGTTTTTCTTTGTGAATGGCAGGTATGTAGGCGACAGGATTATCCAGAAAGCCCTGGAAGAAGCCTATGCAGGCTATCAGATGAAAGGAACTTTTCCTTTTGCCGTTCTGAATATTGTGATCGAACCGGAACTGATCGATGTTAATGTTCATCCTTCAAAGATGGAAATTCGCTTTTTCGACAGTGAATCTGTCTTTCGTTCCATTTATGATATCATCAGAAAACGGATTATCAGAAGGGAAAGCATCCCTGATATTTCCATCGGCAAGCAGGAAACCAGGGAAGGAAGCGCTGAAGAACTGTCTGAAAACAGGCCGAAAGAAAAAGTCTATATCCCGGAACCTTTTGAGATCATTAAACGGAAAGAGATGTCAGATTATCCCGTTTTCCGGGAAGAGACAGAATACGCTCCCGAAAGAGAACGGATCCTTCCTGACAATGTACCTTCTCAGGAAAGTATGAAGCAGCAGACCTGGGAAGAGATTCCCTTTGTGTCAGAAGCCGCCAAACCATCTCACAGGATCGTCGGAGAAGTATTCGATACGTACTGGATCGTAGAATACAATGAACAGATGTATATCATTGACCAGCATGCTGCTCATGAGAAAGTTCTTTATGAACGGATCGTCAAAAGGCTTCAGGAAGAACGTCATTACTCGCAGAAACTGTTTCCCTCTGTGATCCTGACGTTGTCTTCCAGGGAAGAGGAAACCCTGAAACGTTATGCAGAAGAATTCCGACATATCGGTTTTGAAGCAGAACATTTCGGCGGCAGCGAATATGCGCTCAGCGCTGTACCGGCTGACCTTTTCAGCCTTGATCAAAAACTTTGGTTCACGCAAATGCTGGATGATCTTTCTGACGTCTCTTCCGGAGCCGCACCACAGATCCTGACAGACAGGATCGCGACGGCAGCCTGTAAGGCAGCCGTTAAGGGAGGAAATATCCTTTCTGTACAGCAGGCTCAGGCTTTGATCGATGAGCTGATGACACTGGACAATCCATATAATTGTCCTCATGGACGGCCTACGATCGTATCTATGTCCAAATACGAACTGGAGAAAAAGTTCAAAAGAATCCTATGAAGAAGCCACCATTAATTATCCTGTCCGGTGCCACTGCTGTCGGCAAGACCGATCTTTCCATCCATCTTGCCCAAAAGATCGGCGGTGAAATTATCAGCGCTGATTCCATGCAGGTTTATAAGGGGTTTGATATCGGGACTGCCAAGATCAGTAAAGAAGAAATGCAAGGCGTTCCGCATTATCTGATCGATGAACTGGAACCGGATGAGGAATTCAATGTCTTTGAATTTCAAAAAAGGGCAAGTTCCTATATCCGCAGTATCCACGCAAAGGGAAAGATTCCGATCATAACCGGAGGAACCGGTTTTTATATTCAGTCGGTCCTTTATGATATAGAGTTTACCAGTTCCGAAACCGATACGTCATACAGACGTGAATTAGAGCAATTTGCAAAGGAACAGGGACCTCAGGCACTGCATCATCTTCTGGAAGAAGCGGATCCGGAGGCTGCCGGGCAGATCCATGCCAATAATATCAAAAGAACGATCCGTGCCCTGGAATACTTTAAAGAGACCGGTCAGCGTATCTCTCTTCACAATGAACAGCAGCGCTTGAGACACCCGGCTTTCAATGCAGCATATTTTGTTTTGAATCGTGACCGGGATGTGATCTATGACAGGATCAACCAGCGGGTGGACATCATGCTGCAGCAGGGACTTGTACAGGAGGTCAGATCCCTTCTGGAACGCGGCGTATCGCCTGACAGTCTTGCCATGCAGGGGCTTGGCTATAAAGAGATTATCAGATATCTGAACAATGAACTGACCTATGAGGAAGCCGTCGACCTGATCAAAAAAAGCACAAGGCATTTTGCGAAAAGACAGCTTACCTGGTTCAGACGGGAAAAGGATGTCATATGGATGAATTACGAAGAGTATCTTTCGGAAGAGGAGATGCTTGCCAAAATGATTGATTTATTAAAGGAGAAAAACATTGTACCATTATCCTGATATCAGTGAAAAGATTCAAAAGACTGCTGCTGAAGCTGAGCAGCAGTGCCTTCCGGTTTTTCGGGAGATCGAAGCCGTTTCCGAAGCCAATCAATATAAAGTGCTTCGGAGTTTTATTGACAACAGGGTTTCTGAATCGGATTTCTTTGCAAGCTCCGGTTACGGTTATAACGAACTTGGAAGAGAAAAGCTGGAACGTGTTTATGCAGATATTTTTCATACGGAGGATGCGCTGGTAAGACCTCAGATCTCGTGCGGAACACATGCTCTGTATCTTGGCCTTAGTTCTTTGCTTCTTCCGGGTGATCAGATCCTGTTCCTTACGGGAAAACCGTATGACAGCCTGGAAAAATCCATCGGCATTACGCCTGCACCGGGTTCTCTTTCCGAAATCGGAGTCACTTATGCCATTTCCGATCTCATAGATGGAGAATATTTTGATCTGCCCCGCATTCGTTCTCTGATCAATGAAAAGACCAGGATCATTTATATTCAGAGGTCTAAAGGATATGCGTCTAGAAAGTCTCTTTCACCGGAAGCGATCGGAGAAGTGATTCGTTTTGCAAAGAGCATCAAACCGGATATGATCGCTTTTGTTGACAACTGTTACGGGGAATTCACATCTCTTACGGAGCCGACGGATCATGGAGCGGATCTATGTGTCGGATCGCTGATCAAAAACCCGGGAGGAGGACTGGCGCCGATCGGAGGATATATTGTCGGAAGAGCGGATCTGATCGAACGATGCGCCAATCGTCTGACGGCTCCCGGACTTGGAAAGGAAGTCGGTGGCTCCCTTGGCGTCCTGAAACAGTTTTATCAGGGGCTTTCCCTTGCGCCTTCTGTAACAGCCAATGCATTGAAATCTGCTGTATTTGCATCGTTTCTGTTTGAAAAACTTGGCTTTTGCGCTTCCCCGGCTTTTGGAGAAGCACATCATTGCATTGTGGAGGCTCTGACTTTGAGAGATCCTGATCTGGTAAGAAAGTTCTGCGGAGCAATACAGGGAGCATCCTATGTGGACAGCTATGTAATCCCGGAAGGATATGATATGCCCGGTTATTCCGACAGCGTGATCATGGCAAGCGGAGCATTTATCTCCGGCTCTTCCATTGAACTGTCTGCAGACGGTCCCTTAAGGGAGCCTTATACGGTGTTCTTCCAGGGCGGTCTGACCTATGAACATGGCAAATATGCCCTCATGAAAGCTGCAGACAGCATATGCGGGAATCTTTCATAATGCCGTTGTAATTTGATTAAGATATGCTAAAATGATTCTGTCTGGAATCTGCAGAAGTACTCCGAATATACGGCAGAACAAAGGAGTTTCCTATGCAGAGGATCAAAACAAAAGAATTACACCCGGAATACAGACCGGATGAGAAGTTTTTAAATTATGGGCCCGGAGCTTTGTCTGATGCAGAGCTCCTTGCTATTATTTTAAGAACAGGGAGTACGGAATACCATTCTGTAGACCTGGCCAGAAATATTCTTTCCCTTAACGGGGATGATCATATATCGCTCCTGAATATCTTTCAATATGAGTATCATGAACTGCTCAGGATACGAGGGATCGGAAAAGTAAAGGCATTACAGATCAAAGCGATCGCGGAGATCTCTTTAAGAATAGCTCAGAGTCAGGCCAGACATCATCTGGTGTTTGATCATCCGGAAAAAGTAGCAGAATACTATATGGAACAACTTCGCCACCGAAAAAAGGAGACGGTTGTTCTTTTGTTGCTGAATTCTGCCTGTGAGCTGATCAGGGAAACGATCATTTCCACGGGAACCGTAAACACTTCCCTGATATCTCCGAGAGAAGTGTTTATAGAAGCACTCCGTTATGAGGCCGTCCAGATCATACTGCTGCATAACCATCCTTCCGGGAACCCTCACCCGAGCCTGGCAGATACACAGATGACAGAGAATATCCGGGATATCGGATGCCTGATGGGGATACAGCTGCTGGACCATATCATTATCGGCGACAACAGATATTACAGCTATAAAGAAAGCGGGTACTTCAATGAGTGATGAAAAATACGGACTGGATATCGGCACCTGGAATATCAGGCTTTCTGCCCTGAGTTCCGGCACTTATATTTCCGAGAAAAATGTGATCGCGGTGAAGGACAGGAAGATCGTGATCGGATACTGTGATGAAGCATTTGAAATGTATGAACGGGCACCTGAAAATGTTGAAGTATCCTTCCCGGTCCAGGACAGCGTGATCTCGGAGATCGACAAGATGCAGATGATCCTGGAATATATTTTCAAGAAGATCAACCGGGGAAAGATCCTGAAAGGCGGGAATTTTCTGATCTCTGTTCCGACAGATACCACAGAGGTGGAAAAAAGAGCTTTTCACGAACTGGTAGCAAACTCCAGGCTAAAGGCAAGATCCATTTATATGGTGGAGAAAAGTGTTGCCGATGCAGTGGGATGCGGGATCGATATTAAGAGTCCGAAAGGCAATTTTCTTGTCAATATCGGAGCTGATACCACGGATATCACCGTGATCTCTCTGGGAAGCATCGTGATCAATCATAAAGTCAAGATTGCCGGGAGGCGTTTTGATGAAGCGATCGTTAATGCTGTCCGACAGTCCGAGCAGAAGTTGATCGGAATGAAAACAGCGGAACAGCTGAAGATCCGTCTTGCAGATATGGGGGAAACCCCGGAGCATAAGGAGATGCAGATATTTGCCAGAGTCATGTCAACAGGACTCCCCGTCAGGACCGTGATCTCTTCCGATATCGTGAACGCTGCAGTAAAAGAAGCAGTTATGCCTTTGATCGACCTTGTCAGGAATACGCTTGAAAAGACGCCACCGGAACTTGCAGCAGATATAATCGAAAACGGTATCTATTTGCAGGGAGGATCTGCTTCCATGGTCAATATCGGCGCACTGTTTGCGAAAGAGACCGGGATCAGGGTAAAGCTTCTGAAAGATCCGGGAAACAGTACCATAAGGGGAGTGACTACGATACTGGGCAGTTCAAAATACAACTCATTACGTTATGTTCCGCAGGAGAAAGAGTATAACTGATGCCGACTTTCAAAAAAAATCAGAGTTCAACACCAAAGATCAATAAAGATAATCTGAATATGGCAGCAGACGCTTTCAAGGAATCCCTGGTCAATATCAGGAATTCCAAGACCCTGCATTATATCCAGAGGCAGCGCAAAAAGATCTCAGAGAATCGTTCTGCTTCCGAAAAATACACGGAATTTGTTAAAAAAGGGCAGGATAAGCCGCGTCTTCGGGATGCGGATGCCCCCAAAACGCTTCAGGAAAGAGGATCTGAGACTGTCAACAGATTTGTCAAATATGTCAAACATCACAGAAAACCAAGAGATGAAAGAGCAGTGCGGCATATCAATCCCAAACATCTTTTATGGGTTTTGGGAGGGATCTGTCTTGTTCTGATCATTCTTTCCGGAGTCAACGAAAGATTCCGTGCGCCGTTCCGTGATGCGGCTTCTATTGTTGTTGTACCGATCCAGAAGGGGATCAATTCCATTGGCCTGTGGCTTTCAGACAGGATTGAAGCAGGGAAGACCCTGGCACAACTGGAAGAGGATAACAAAAAGCTTAAGGAGCAGGTAGAAAACCTGACCATGACAGTTACCTCCCTGCGGCAGAAAGAACTGGAACTGAATCGTCTGCAGGAACTGTTTCAGATCAGTGAGCAGTATACCGAATATGATATGGTGGCGGCTCATGTCATTGCCAAAGATTCCAACAAATGGTTTTCTACTTTCACGATAGACAAAGGAACGAATCAGGGCATCCTGAAAGACATGAATGTGATCGCTTCCGGCGGTCTGGTAGGGATCGTGATCGACGCCGGACCGAATTATTCCACTGTCCGGTCGATCATCGATGATGAAAGCTATGTCAGTTCCCAGTTCGAAGACACTTCGGAACTGTGTATGCTGAAGGGCTCCCTGACTTTGATGGAGCAGAATCTCCTGGAATTTACCGATGTCAGTGCTGATGTCATGATCTCCCTGAATTCCGCCCTGATCACAAGCCATGTCAGTTCCACCTATTTGCCGGGGATCCTGATCGGATATGTTGTGGATTATCAGTTAGATGCCAATGATCTTACCCAGTCTGGACATATCAAGCCGGTCGTGGATTTTGCAGATCTTCAGGAAGTGTTGATCATTACGAAATTAAAGGAAACGTCAGATTAATGTCATTATACAGAATCCGTAATTTCATAATTGCCGCAGTACTTCTGATCCTTGCTTTTGTTCTGCAGAGTACCGTTTTCAGCAGGCTTCCGTTTCTTCGAAGCGCTCCGAACCTGGTTCTTGTCATGACATTTATCTATGGCTATGCAGGAAGCAAGATTGTCGGCATGATTACCGGTATGATGGGAGGACTCATGCTGGATGTCTTTTTCTGCGATGTGATCGGATATCATGCTCTGATCCTGCTGATCATCGGATTCATCAGCGGAGTGTGGGACTCTTTCTTTTATTCAGACGATCTGTATGTCCCGCCGATCCTGCTGATCCTCAGCGATCTGTTTTACTGCATTGTATATTTTGTTGTCTGGTATGTGTTAAAAGCCAAATTTGATTTCGGATATTATCTGCTGCATATTATGCTTCCGGAATTTCTCCTTACTTTTATTGCCGGAGTGATCCTGTATAAACCTATCTCCCTGCTGATCACCAGACTGAAAGAGGTTCCTGAACAGTAACCATGAAACTGAAACGTAAGATCAGATTTATCATAGAAGTCGTCAGAGACTTTTTCATAAAAATCATTACTTCAAGGGTCCTTCTTCTTGGAACGGTCTTTGTTGTGCTGTTCTGTATTATCCTAGCAAGACTCTTCTATCTTCAGATTATCAAAGCAGATTATTACCAGGAGAATTTTACGCAGAAAGCCAAAAAGATCGTTTATTCCGAAGGCGCAAGGGGCAATATCTATGATTCCAAGGGACAGCTCCTGGCTCATAATGAAATGGGCTATTCGGTTGTTATGACGGATGAGATCAAAAGTTCAGATACAAAAGGAAAGACGATTAACCGGATCATTTACAGGACGATCGAGCTGATCGAGTCCAACGGGGATTCTCTGATCCAGAATTTCAATATTGAGTACCGGGACGGGCAGGCTGCCTTTAAGTCAGATCCGGTTACGCCGATGATTACTTTCCTGTGCAATGTTTTCGGTCTTCGATCCTCGGAGATCTATAACAAAGGATATGACAAGTATTCCGCACAACAGATCATCGATTACATGTGTTCCAAACGGAGATTCGATATCAGTTCGGATGATTATACACTGGAGCAGAGGATCAAGATCTGTACGGTGCGTTATGCTTTATCCCTGAATTCCTATCAGAAATACATTTCCACAGTCATTGCCTCCGATGTCAACGAATCCACGAAAGCAGCGATTATGGAGCACAAGTCGGAACTTACCGGCGTTGATATCAAGGAGACCTATAAACGGATCTATGATTACGGCATTTATTATGGAAATATCCTGGGGTATACAGGCTATGTTTCCGAAACAGAGCTGGACAGTCTGCAGTACAATGAGCAGGGGATCCAGTATCTTCCGGGTGATATTGTAGGAAAAACAGGTATCGAAGCATCCTATGACGGTTATCTGAAAGGGACCAGAGGTACGGAAACTGTTTTTGTGGACAGTAAGGGAAGTGTTCTTCAGGTAATCGATTCCACCAGGTCCGGAAGCGGCAACGATCTGTATCTGACACTGGATACGGATCTGCAGATCGCATTTTATGAGATCCTGGAAAGAGAGATAGCCGGACTGTTAGTGGCCAGGATCGTGGACTGGAACTATGTCAATGAAGGAAACGACGAGATCGTCTATATTCCGGCAAATGATGTCTATTACCAGCTGCTGACCAATGTGGTAGAACCGCTGGATTTCTCCAATCCAAAAGCGACTTATCGGGAAAGGAGCATTTATTCAACGTTCCTGGCACGTGAAAAATCCGTTTCCCAGGAACTCCGGTCCCAGTTGGTCAGCATACAGCCTCTTCCTACCGGAGAACTGACGGAAGAATTCAATGATTATATGTATTTTGCTTATAATCTTCTGGGCAGGATCGGCGTTTTGGATAAAAATATCATGGACACCTCCGATCCCGTTTATCTGGCATTTGCAGCAGAAGAAACCTCTCTTCGGGAATTCCTGATCCATGCGATTTCCGAAAACTGGATTGATGTTACACAGCTGGATGCTTCCAAACGGTACGCGACTTCAGAAGAGATCTATACCGCACTTCTGGATAAGCTGATGGACAGTCTCACAGACAATATCGATTTCCAGGAGCGGATCTATTATTACATGGTATACAGCGGGGAGATCGACCCCTATGATATCTGCATGCTGCTTTATGACCAGAATAAACTTCCGGAAGAGGATCCCTGCAGACAGCAGCTGCAGTCCGGTCAGTTGTCGCCGTATCAATTTATCATAAGACAGATCAGTGATCTGGTTATCACGCCTGCTATGGTTGCCCTGGATCCCTGTTCCGCATCGATCGTTGTAACGGATACCGCTACCGGGAAAGTACTTGCGCTGGTTTCCTATCCTTCGTATGACAATAATAAACTGTCAGGCTCCATTGACCCTGATTACTGGTACGAATTGAACACAGATGACTCAGCACCTCTTTACAACAGAGCTACCCAGGCGCTGACAGCACCCGGATCCACCTTCAAGCCGGTCACGGCTGCTGCCGGTCTGAACGAGCAGGTGATCACGCTGGATACTTTTATTTTTGATAACGGAATCTTTGAAGAGATCACCCCGTCGCCAAGATGCTGGATCTATCCTGATTCCCACGGTTATGTAAACGTAACGGAAGCATTGTCCGTTTCCTGTAACTATTTCTTCTATTCTGTCGGATACGGACTGAGTATGGTAGACGACAATTATACCAGCCTCCAGGGTCTTGACATCCTGGAACAGTATGCGACTGATATGGGATTGAATGTAAAATCAGGAGTAGAGATCGAAGAAAATACGCCTCGTTTTTCATCTACAGACTCCATTCGTACAGCCATCGGACAGGGAACTTCCGGTTTTTCAACGGTACAGCTCGCAAGATATGCAAACTGTCTTGCAAATAAGGGAAAGAACTATCAGCTGAGCCTGATCAGCAGAGTAGAGAATAAAGCAGGGAAATCAATTCTCACTGTAAACAGTGAACTGACCAATGAAGTAGAACTTGTGCCAGGCGCATGGAATGCAATCCATCTCGGAATGCTGGGTGTTGTAACGGAAGGCTCCGTTGCAGATGTGTTTGCTGACACTAATGTTGAGCTTGCCGGAAAAACCGGAACAGCCCAGGAAAGTATTTACCGTTCAAACCATTCCAATTTTATCGGCTTTTCCCCGTTTAATTCTCCGAAGATTGCATTTGCCTGCACCATCAGAAACGGCGGCTCTTCCACCTATGCAGCAGAAACAGCGAAAAACTGCCTGGAATACTATTATGGAACTACAACGATCAATGATATCCTTTCTTCCGGAGCTTATGAGATCGAACTGAAGGGTGTAACCGACTAACCGAAAATATGAAACAGAAACTG
>JAFWOB010000073.1 GCA_017510065.1 Parasporobacterium sp. | reverse complement strand
TGATTCAATGTAATATTGAGTTGAGCCATTGTGTTCGTCCTCCCCGGTATTTGTTGTTTTTGGTCGAATGATATTATACCTAAAGGATGAGCCTTTGGCTCTTACAATATTCAATTTACACCATTATACGGACGTGACCACATTATATTCTTTAATTTAAAGAAATTAGATTTTGAGAGCACCAGATGTTCTCAGATCAAACATTTAGCAAATATAAGAACAGTGCAGAGTAAAATGGACAATTTAATGCATCAAAAAGATATATTTGAATGATATAATAAAAACCGGATTGAAAAAAGTTATTTTTTGCAAGAGGAGTAGAATCATGCATTTCGGTTTTTCTTATGTAGGGCTGATCTTTTTGATCATGCTGATGGTGCCGAATATTATATGGACAAGAATGCAGCCGAAAGACTACGAAAAGTATTCCGGCAATGAAAATAAAGTGCTGCTGCTATTCGAAAGAGCAGGAGAAATACTGGTTTCGTGTACGGTACTGATCTTCTCTGATTTTAATATAAAGCCCTGGTCAAACTGGTCCTGGTGGCTGATCGCTGCTTTCGTATTGATGATCCTTTATGAGGTTTTCTGGATCCGTTATTTCAAAAGTCCAAGGACCATGCAGGATTTTTACAGGGATCTGCTTGGGATTCCGGTAGCGGGTGCTTCGCTTCCTGTCATGGCATTTTTACTGCTGGCAGTTTATGGAAAAAATGTTATATTAGGAATTGCAGTGCTGATCCTTGGAATCGGACATATCGGGATCCACTGGAATCATAAAAAAGAAATCGAACCGTAAATCAAAAGACAAAAGGAGTACACAGCATCATGAGATTAGATGGATTTGGTCTGTTCGTTGAGGATATGGGAAAGATGATCCGGTTTTACAGAGATGTGCTTGGATTTGAGATCCGGGAAGCAGAAGATACTTCCAATGTGTATCTTGTAAAAGACGGGACATTGTTTTTGCTGTACGGCAGAAAAGACTTTGAAAAGATGACGGACCGAAGCTATGAATATATCAAAGGGTTGAACGGACATTTTGAATTGGCTCTCTATGTTGATACCTTTGAGGAGGTTGATGCAGCATTTAGAAATGCTGTGGAAAATGGAGCTGCACCAGTCCTGAAGCCGGAAACGGAGCCCTGGGGACAGCGAACTTGTTATATTGCTGATCCGGAAGGAAATCTGATTGAGATTGGTTCATGGAACAAGCCATATGATGAAAAGGATAAATGATATGATCAGGATACTATTTGTCTGCCACGGCAATATCTGCAGGTCCACCATGGCGCAGTTCCTGTTCCGGCATCTGGCCGAAACGAATGGTTATACTGTTGCGGATGACTTCCGGGAATATGCTGATTTTTATGTGGATTCCGCAGCGACCAGCCGGGAAGAGATCGGAAATCCGGTTGACCGCAGAACGGTCGCTAAACTAAAAGAGCACGGCGTTTTCTGCGGACATCATTCTGCCCGGCAGATTACGGGAAAGGATTATCAGATATTTGATCTGATCATCATTATGGACAGGGAAAATCAGTGGGGGATCCAAAGGATCCTTCGTGATGACCCGCAGGATAAGATCCATTTTATGCTGGAATATGCAACAGACAGAAAATATAAAAACCCGGATGGCACTGCAAGGGATGTATCGGATCCCTGGTATACTCATGATTTTGAAACCATCTATAAAGACCTGTCTGATGGCTGTCTTGGTCTTCTTGAACATCTTGCTGCCGGAAATGGAAAGGAATGATATGCCTTGAAAAAAGCAGTGCTTGCTTTTCTAATCATATGTGCCTGTTTATCTGTCGGATGTGGAAAACAATCTGATATGGTCCGGAAGGATCCGGAAATATCTCAGCCGCAGATTGAGGAAACTGATCCCAGTGAACCGACATCCAGGGATCTGTTTGCGATGGATACGTTTATGACTCTCACTGCTTATGGCGAGAATGCTCTGCAGGCGTTGGATGCAGCAGAAGATGAGATCCTGCGGCTTGACGAACTGCTGTCTACGGGCAAAGAGGAAAGTGAGATCTTCCGATTGAACCAGGATGGAGAAGGAACTCTTTCCGAAGAATCTGCCTATCTGTATGAACGTTCCCTGGAAGTGAACGAACTGACAGATGGCGCTTTTGACCCGATGATCTATCCGCTGATGCAGGCCTGGGGGTTTACTACACACGAATATGCTGTTCCGGCTCCGGAGGAACTTGCCGGGCTTTTGGAGCTGGTCGATCTTTCGGCAGTATCTTATTCTGATAAAGATCATCATATTTCCTTTGAAAAGAACAAAATGGAGATCGATTTCGGCGGGATCGCAAAAGGATATACTTCTGCCCGTGTCGTGTCGATCCTGAAAGAACAGGGGATCAATCATGCTGTGATCAGCCTGGGAGGCAATGTACAGGTACTTGGAACGAAACCGGATGGATCATTATGGAAAGTCGCTATCCGGGACCCGGAAAATGTCTCTGGATTCATCGGAGTCGTACAGGTAAGTGATAAAGCAGTCATTACCTCGGGCGGATATGAAAGGTATTTTGAAGAAAACGGAAAAGTCTATCATCATATCCTGGATCCGAAAACCGGATATCCTGCTGAAACCGGGCTGCTTTCCGTAACGATCGTCAGCGAAGACGGAACCCTGGCGGATGGCCTTTCTACAGCACTGTATGTGATGGGACTTGAATTGGCGGAAACGTTATGGAGAGAGAACAGGGATCTGTTCGAGGCTGTCTTTGTGACTGACAGTGGAAAACTATATATCACGGAGGGTCTGGAAAAAGAGTTTCTGACAGACCGCTATCCTGTAAATGTTATCCGATGATCAGATGAAGAAAAACGACCTGTTTAAACCAAGACGAAGCGATTTGATCCTGATCGCGATCCTGGCGGCAGCCGCTGCTTTGCTGGCTGTTTTGTTTGCATTTGGCAAAGGACACGAACAAGGAACTTATGCGGAAGTTGTCTTGAACGGACAGTCCTATGGTATTTATGATCTCAAGGAAGATCAGACGATCCGTATTGAAACAGATCTCGGATATAATCTGATAGAGATTCAAAACGGCAGCGTTTCCATGAAGGAAGCAGACTGTCCTGATCAGTACTGTGTTTCAAAAGGAGCCGTTTCCTCATCAGCAGATCCAATCGTATGTCTTCCGCACAGGCTGGTGATACAGATCCTGCCGGATAAAACGGAGCCGGTGTCTTTTGACGCCGTATCAGAATAATTGGGAGAATAAATGGCACGAAGAGTTGCTGCTGCCGGTATCTTTGCCGCCCTGGCACTGGTCTGCAGCTATGTGGAATCTTTCATACCGTTTCATTTCGGAGTCCCGGGAATCAAACTGGGGCTTGCCAATATTGTCGTAGTGACAGCACTTTATTTTCTTCCTGTTCCGGAAGTCTGTTTCGTAATGTTCCTGAAGATCCTTATCTCAGGACTCCTGTTTGGCAATCTTATGTCCCTGATCTACAGTTTTGCCGGAGGCATTTTAAGTCTTGCGGTTATGATGATCCTGAATAAGACCGGATGGTTTTCTGTGCTGGGTGTCAGTGCGGCGGGCGGAGTATGCCATAATATCGGACAGATCGCGGCAGCAATGCTGGTAACCGGTGTCCCGGTGATCGCCTATTATCTTCCGGTCCTGATGGGGGCGGGAATCCTTACCGGATGCCTGATCGGACTTGTTTCCGGAAGGATCCTGAAGATCCTGAAAGATCATTTTTCTTTTTCCAATTCCTGAATACCTATATTCGGTAACAATTTCTTCATGATTTTACATAATTGTATAAATCGAACAACGCGTCTTATGCACAACGATGATTTTTTGTGCAATATAACAATAACTCGTTTTCCTCTTATATATGCTGTGCTACAATGATTCCATTATAGGAGATTGCTTACAATCTCATGGATTCAGAAAAGGAGCAGGATGATATGAGTATTAAAGTAGGAATTAACGGATTTGGCCGGATTGCCCGTGTCTGCATCCGTACGATGGCAAGAAGCTATGAAGATGAAGTGGATGTTGTTGCAGTGAACCAGAGAAATGCCGACCTTGACAGAATGGCATATATGCTGGAATACGATTCTGTTTTCGGAAGATTTGAAGGCCGTGTGGAAGTGATGGATGATGGTCTTTGTGTAAATGGACACCGGATCAAAGTCATTTCCCATAACACCCTTGATGACATTGACTGGAGATCCTGTGGGGCGGAATATATCATTGAATCAACAGGCGTTTATACCAATATGGCGGACTGCAGGAAGCATATCGATATCGGAGGCGCTAAGAAAGTTGTGCTTTCCGCACCCGGAAAAGACAAGGATTTTCCGACTTTTGTATGCGGCGTGAATCTGGACATGTATGATCCTTCCATGGAGGTGGTGTCCAATGCGTCCTGTACGACAAACTGCCTGGCACCACTGGTAAAAGTCATTAATGACAGTTTCGGTATTAAGGAAGGATTGATGTCTACGATCCATGCATCCACATCCAAACAAAAACCGGTTGACTCCAACGGAGGAAGGGACTGGAGGACAGGGCGTTCCGTATTCAACAATATTATTCCTTCGACCACCGGCGCTGCAAAAGCAGTTGGGATGGTTATTCCGGAAATGAAAGGAAAGCTCACAGGCATGAGTTTCCGCGTTCCGTGCAATGACTGTTCTGTTGTAGATCTTACCGCGAAACTGAATAAGAAAGCATCGTATGACGAGATATGTGCTGCAATTGAAAGAGCTTCTCATACCTATATGAAGGGAATCATCGAGTACAATACGGATGAGCTGGTATCTTCCGATATCAGGGGGAATTCCCATACTTGTGTATTTGACAAAAAAGCAGGCATTGCCCTGAACGATGATTTTGTAAAACTGATCGCCTGGTACGACAATGAATGGGGATATTCTTCCAAACTGGTCTCCCTGATCAAACATATGGCTCACGCCGATGCAGATGCAGGATTGAGATAAGACGAAGTAACTTTATAGGCGGCTGTTGCAATAGATGTTGCGGCAGCCGCCTTTTGCTTAGGAGCAAAGATTCACCAGGAGTACAGATGTGTTCTCGTTTTAGCCATTTATCTGATATGAGAACGCCGGGTGTTCTTTATTTCAGTTTTTAAGAAAAAAAAGAATACAAAATGTTCTTTATTTCGGTAATTCTGATATTTGAGAACAGACTGAGTATTCTTGAATTTCGAAAATAGTCCATACGAGAATACTTTTTATTCTTGTTTATGGAAATTCTCCAATTTGAGAATAGTTTACCAGTTCTTAAATATTGAGAAACGGCTAAAAAAGAACACTTTGTATTCTCAAAAATGGTAAAATTCCATTTTAAGAACACCGGGTGTTCTTCTTTCTGTAAATAGCCCAAATAAAGAATACTTGTCGGAGAGAAGACACAATGATATCCCATTTATTATTATCTGGCGGAGAGTGTCCGGATCAGTTCCTGTATGATCTCCTGGTGACGGCTTTTTTCATTAACAAAAATACCGAGGATGCCGTTCAGACTGGGCTGAAACGGGATAAGCGCAACATTGTTGATCCGCTGCGTTTCTGTATGAAGACGCGTCAGTAGCGCCGGAGCACGCCTGGCTTCTGCACCGGCCAGGATTGTGCCGGGACGTCCGCGGAACAGAATGTGCGGGTTGGAATTGTGCTTTTGAAAGTACAGCTCATAAAGCTGATTGGTACAGGTGTACTTCTGCATTGCAAGTACGGGAACATCGTTCAGTATATCCGGTGTGATGACTGTGCGTTTGCTTAGAGGATTGTCTGTATGGCAGACCAGTACCATTTCATCTTCTGCCAGGGGATAGAATCTTGCGTTCTTTACCGGCTGGCCAGGATTGAAATAGGTAATTGCCGCATCATAATCATTAAGATGAATCCGCCGGTACATTTCCGGTTCTTCCAGTTCTTCTACCTTCAGACTGTAATCCCTGTGATCTGATTCAAACAACTGGAATGGGATATAAAAGCTGTAGTTACCGATGACCGGCAGCACAAGAAGAGAAATATATTTTCTTCCCCGGATGGAAAACTGTTCCGCGGTTTCACGGATGTGTTTTAATTGAGTAAGGGCAGAAAGAGCATCCGGATACAGATATTCTCCGGCGGAACTGAGTCTGACTTTCCGGCTGCTACGGTCAAAAAGCTGAACTCCAAGTTCATCTTCCAGATGCATGATCTGTTTGCTTATGGAAGACTGGGAAATGTTAAGTTCCAGAGCAGCTTCACTGAAGCTTCCCAGTTCTACAATGGTTGTAAAATAGATCAGCTGCAGGTCATTCATAGTTTAATCCTTCCTTTTCGTATTCCAAACTGGAATAGATTGTATCATAAAACGAAATTGAAAGCCAGCAGTAGTTCACATATACTGTAAATACCATAATTATGATTATGGGTTGTTTCATAATGACTCGAGTTGTTGAGGAGTTATCATGTCGGAAAATAAACCATTTCAAGACGATTATTGCGCGAAGATCAATATCGAAGGGCTGCCGGACGCTCTATGCGGCCGAACCTTTCTGACACCATGTGAAAAACAGCATCTGGAAGTGACTGATGAAGAACATATTGTATATACCGCCTGCAGAGCATGCATTGCCAACTGCGGCGTGATTGCGCATGTCAAAAACGGTCAGGTGGTAAAGCTGGAGGGAAATCCCGCGGATCCCATGAGTAAAGGCAGAATGTGCGCAAAAGGTCTGTCCGGGATCAATGCACTGTATCATCCGAACCGCAATAAATATCCTATGGTCAGGGTCGGAAACCGTGGAGAAGGCAGATGGAAAAGAGTGACATGGGATGAAGCACTGGACACCGTAGCCGGTATGCTGATGGAGATCAGGGAAAAATACGGCGCAGAGTGTGTCTTTACCTCTACGGGAGGCGGCGGTAATCCGGAAGTTCCTTCTGCCGGACGCTTTGCCAATATCTTCGGTACGCCAAACTGGTTCGAACCTGGCTCCGCACAGTGTTATATGCCTCGTGTTCTTGCATGTGCCATGATGTATGGCGGTTCGGATACCAGTATAGCGGATTCGAACTGTCTTGAGTTTTTTGATGAAAAAAACTGCCCCATCAAGTCATTGGTGCTGTGGGGAACGGATCCTTCCTATTCCTGCCCTGCATCCGGTGGAAGAATGGTCAATGAACTAAGGCAGAAGGGTGTCAAGACTGTCGTCGTCGATCCGAGGCTGACGCCGGATGCCGCAAAAGCAGATGTCTGGCTGCCGCTGAGACCTCAGTCGGATGTGGCGCTTCAGATGTGCTGGATCCGCTATATTCTGGATCACAAACTGTATGATGAAGAGTTTGTTCTTCACTGGACCAATCTTCCTTATCTGGTTGACTGTGAGACCAGATTTATCGTGCATCCAGCCATGGGACAGACGGAGAATAAAACATCAGCCCTGATCTGGGATAAGAAGACCGGTTCCGCCAGGGAAATGGAATATCCCTGGAATGATGACTATGATGTGGAACTGTTCGGTACGCATGAAATTGATGGCAAATTATATAAAACAGGTGCTCAGCTTTTGTGGGAGCGTGTAGAAGAATACACCCTGGAAAAAGCCGGCGAGCTTTGTCTCCTGGATCCGGCGGATATTGAAAAAGCAATCCGGATCTACGCGGAAAATACGCCCAGCTCTCTCTGCCTTGGCGTGGCTACGGATCAGAATGTGATGTCGGAACAGTCACCGATGGCAGCAAATACGCTGGATTTCCTTTTGGGAAATGTGGAAAAACCGGGCGTTGCCATGCAAAGGTTCCGTATCAGCGGGGTGCTGAAAGAACCCAATTATCCAGTGCCTTACGCATTAAAATGCCTGCCGGAAGAGCAGTTCAAAAAGCGTTTGGGAGGAAGGGAACATAAAGGTCTTTCCATCTGGAAAGCAGGTCATGCAGCAAGTATCCTGAAAGCGATCCAGACAGGAAAGCCTTATCAGCCCAGAATGTGGGTGGATCGTTCCGGCAATAAATTCGGCGTGCTGGCGGAAGTCGGCAAATGGGCGGAAGCGACAGAAAAACTGGACTATATTGTCCATATGTTTACGTACCCGACTTCCATGACAGCTTATGCAGATGTCGTACTTCCCTGTCAGGAATGGCTGGAGACAGAGATGATTGTGGAAACCTGCAATACGCTGGTGGCGAGACAGCAGGTTGTTCATCTCTGGGAAACCCGTGATGAGACCCTGATTTGGTCCAATATCGCGAAACGCTGCGCGCAGATGGGGCATGAGATGTGTCAGAAAGCCTTTGATCCGGAGTTCATGGGAGAGGACATCGCCTACTGGGATTCCATGGAAGAGTTTTTTGATCAGATGACGGCTGCCATCGGGATGACCTGGAAGGAATTGTGCGCAAAGGCTCCGTTCGAATTCATGAGCAAGGAAGAATGGAAGACCTACTATGTTTATAAAAACATTCTGGAAGACGGAAAGCCGCAGGGTTTTAACACGCCGTCCAAAAAGATCGAGATCTACTGTGATGCTTATATCAAGCTGGGAAGGACAGGGGAACCCTTTATGCCGTATCCCATGCCCCCGGCTGACAAAGATTACGAACCACTTCCGTATTTCATCGAACCGCCCGAAAGCCCTATGGTAGACGATGAGATTTCCAGGGAATTTCCTCTGGTTATGACAAACGGACGTCTTCCCATGTTCCATCATTCGACACTCCGTAATATGCCGGGACTTCGTGAAATGATGCCGGTTCCTGAATTATGGATCTATCCGGATGATGCGAAAAAATACGGGATCGAACCGGAATCCTGGGTCTGGATCGAATCTCCGAGAGGAAAGACCAGAGCCAAAGCCTATGTCACAAAAGGGATCCGTCCGGGAACCGTCTGCATGGAACGTTTCTGGAATCCGGAGACTCTGAATACGGAAACCCATGGATGGCAGGAAATGAACGTCAATGTCCTTTCCAGGTCTACAGGACCGTTCAACGATGTCATGGGGACCCATATCCTGCGCGGTTATCTGGTAAAGGTATATCCGGCGGACAGCGCGCCGAAAGGCATCTGGACGAAACCGTCTGATTTCAGGAGCTGGCTGACAGTGGGAAGATCATAAAAAGGAGGAGAAGGACAATGAGCAGACAGTTCAGCATGGTTGTGGAACTGGACAGGTGTATCGGCTGTCATGGCTGTCAGGTCGCCTGCAAATTTGAAAACAATATTGCCCTGGGAACCTCCAGGTGCCATACCTATTACATGGGACCGGTAGGGGAATTTCCCCATCTTTCCCTGTACTATATGACCATACATTGTCAGCAGTGTGAAAACCCGAGCTGTATTGAAGTCTGTCCGACAGGAGCGTGTTATAAATCAGAGGAAGACGGCGTCATTTACATTGACAGGGAGACCTGTATCGGATGTCAGAGCTGCATGCGCGCATGCCCGTTCCATGCCAACAATTTTAACAAGGAACTGCGTGTCATGGATAAATGCACTCTGTGCGTGGAGTTAAGGGAAAAAGGACAAACTCCTGCATGCGTGTGGAACTGTGTCGGAGGTGCTCTGCATTACGGGGATATCAATGATCCTGAAAGTGAGGTAAGTAAACTTCTGAAAGAAAACGAAGGCCATATCTATACTTTGAAAGATGATAATGATAACAAACCTTCCGGACGGTTTATCCTGAAAAAACATGAATGGATCGATATGCTGCCGTTTGAATTTGAAGAAGCTCTGAGGGGAGGTAAGCTGGGATGACAAAAGAAGAATGGATGGCATTTACCAAGGCAAGAGCATCCATGTACCGATTCTTAGGTGGAATCTATCTTCTGGAAGTTGATGAGAAACAGCTGAATGCCCTGAAAAAGGTTCAATTTCCGGAAGTAGATGATATGGAAGATTCCGACATGGACCTGCGGGAAGGATATCAGATCCTTTCAGAGTGTGTGAAAGATCTGAAGGCAGAGGATCTGGACGACCTGGCTGCCGATTATGCCAAAGTGTTCCTGGCGGCAGGTGATGCGGCCGGACATGCCGCATTTCCTTACGAATCAGTTTATGTGGATAAGAAACATCAGGTAGGCGGATCCACTGCCATGAAGATGAAAGCCCTGTATCTGGAGCGGGGGTTCGAACCGAATCCTTCCATGTATCGGACGATGGATGATAATATCGGGCTGATCCTGCAGTATATGGCTATCCTGTGTGATGAAGTCACGGAGGCAGCTGCTGCAGACGATCCCGCAAAAGGGAAGGAATTGCTGACGGAACAGAGAAAATTCGTAAATAAACATCTGACTAACTGGGTATTTTCCTTTACCAGCGATATCATGAAATTTTCAGATACGGATTTTTACAGAAGCATTGCCAAGATCACAAATGGATTTATCAAGAAAGAAGCGGAATATCTGAAAGGAGGCGCATTATGGGATACTGTATAGAAAAAACGAGGTTTGATGAGATACTGGGCGAACTGGCCGAAACCTATCAGATCTATGCACCGCGTCTGGATGCGCAGAAACGGCGTGTGCGCTTTGGAAAGATCAATTCCGTTTCCCAGATCGTAACTGACAGGCAGTCTGATTTTTCAGCAAAAGAAGTCTATTATCCTATCTCACAGGTGATGTTTTATTTCCGGGATGACCGTGTAGAGATTTCAGAGGCAAAGGACGAGAAAGACTTTCTGATCTTTGCAAGAGCCTGCGATATCAATTCGATCCGCAGGCTGGACCGCATTTTTCTGGAAAATGGAGGAGCACAGGATCTCTTTTATAAGAGACTGCGGGACAAAGTGAAATTTGTTCTTCTGGAATGTCCTGAAAGTTTTGATGAATGCTTCTGCGTGTCTGTTGGAAGCAACATCGCGGAAGACTATTCTCTGGCAGTTCGCATCAATGACGACGATGTGAAGGTGGAACTAAAAGACGAGGATTTTGAAGACTACTTTGATGATGAAGAAGAGTGCGATTATCATGCGGAATTTGTCACGGAAAACAAAAAGACTGTCAGAATTCCGCAGATCAGCAGGGATAATCTGAAAACAGTCAGTGAACTGGAATTCTGGAAACAGTTTGATGACAAATGTTTATCCTGCGGTGGCTGCAACACGGTGTGCGGTACCTGCAGCTGTTTTGATACTGTGGATGTCATCTATGAAGAAGGCTCAAACGACGGAGAACGCCGCAGAGTCTGGTCAGGATGCATGCTGGAAGATTTTACACTGACAGCCGGAGGCTCCAGGGCAAGAAAGACACCGGGAGCCAATATGCGATTCAAAGTATTCCACAAATTTTATGATTTCAAAGACCGGTTCGGAGAGGAACATATGTGTGTAGGCTGCGGTCGCTGCGATATCAGGTGTCCGAAAGAACTTTCTTTCTTTGATACCGTATGTGAACTTCATGATCTGATCGAAGAAGGGGCGGAATAATATGGAAAAGAATATTATGCAGCCGGTCCCCTGCAGAGTGGATAAGATCATCCGCGAGACAGAAGCAGAATTCACGTTCCGGATCCTTTACAGCGGAGAGACAAAGAATGGTCAGTTTTTTCAACTCTCCATTCCGAAAGTGGGAGAAGCCCCAATCTCGATCAGCGGGAAAGGCGAAGGCTATGTGGAATTTACGATTCGGAAAGTCGGCAAACTGACAGAAGGCGTCTTCGGACTGAGGGAAGGAAATCAGATCTACATGAGAGGACCATATGGCAATTCCTGGCCGGTAGAACTCTTTGAAAACAAAGATCTGATCGTTGTCACCAGCGGAACCGGAATGGCTCCGGTGCGGACGACCCTGAAGCATTTTGCGGATCATCCGGAAATCCGCAGGGAAGTTTATCTGGTAGGCGGTTTTAAAGATCGCCATTCCACGCTTTTTGATGAAGACAGAAAGTATTTTGATACCTGTTTTCATACGGTGTATCCGCTGAGCCGGGAAAAGGAAAAGCTTCCAGGCTATGAATGCGGCAGAGTCACACTGTTCCTGGAACAGATTCCGGTGGAGTCCATGACAGACTACAATATTGTGATCACAGGCGCTCCTGCTGTCATCGAGACTACTGCAAAACACTTTTTTGAAAGAGGCGTACGTCCGGAGAGAATCTGGGTTTCCCTGGAGCGAAAGATGTCCTGTGCCGTTGGCAAGTGCGGACACTGTAAGATGAACGGCACATATGTCTGCCTGGAAGGACCGGTTTTCAATTACACGGTAGCCTGTCAGCTGTTTGACTGAAAGGAACGGATGATATATATATGAATGAAGAATTAAATAAAAACAGATTTGGAAATATATGGGAAAATGCGCAGATCTCGAAAGAAGATTCTGCAGATGTGGATTCCCATAATATTTTCAAACCCTCTCCCCAGAGGATCATGAAGATCATCCACGAAGATGAGGCGGAATTTACCTTTTCCGTCTATTTCCGTTATCCGTCAAGACACGGACAGTTCTGTATGATCTCACTGCCAAGATATGGCGAGATCCCGATCTTTATCAGCGGTCGGGGAGACGACTGGATCGAGTTTACGGTGCAGAAAGTGACGCAGCTGACAGATAGTCTGTTTAAACTAAGGGAAGGCGACCTGATCCATCTGAGAGGGCCCTTCGGACACCCATGGCCTTCTGATGATTGGATAGGAAATGAGCAGAATCTGGTAGTCCTTGCTCCGGAAACAGGGTTGACAGCTGTGAGGACCATGATAGAGCAGTTCCATCAGGATCCGAAGAAGATCCGTTCCCTTTATCTTCTTTCCTCTTTTAAAGATGAAAAAGGTGTGCTTTATCAGCGAGACAGAAAGAGGTGGGCAGCGCATCCGAATTTTCATGTGCTGTATACTCTGACAGATTGTTTTTCTCCCGGATACGGAGCGGGTTCTGTGATCTCTCATCTGGATCAGATTCCCTTTGATACATTCGGAGATAACTATCATGTGATAGTAGCCGGTCCGCAGCAGCAGATGACCGATACAGCAAAAGCATTATCAGACCGTGGCATACCGGCTGATAAGATCTGGATCTGCCTGGAACGGAAAATGTACTGTGCTGCCGGCAAATGCGGACACTGCAAGATCAATGAAACTTATGTGTGCCTGGAGGGACCGGTATTTAACTATACAAAAGCCAGGACATTGTTTGATTAACAGGATAATTTTTAGGAAAGGAAGGTATTCATACATGACGACTTTATCTCAGGAAACGCTGGAAAAGTCACTGAAGATCTTCAACAAAACGATAGTAGGAGGGACCTTGTTCACTCTGGACAAGCTCCTGAATGTTCTGGGTGGACTGTCGCCGAAGTTCAAGCAGGAACTCAAAGAACACAATATTACCGTACAGCTGAGACTTCGTGACAACAGTTACGGCCGTTGGTTTACATTCCAGGACGGCGTTGTTTCCGGCAGGGACGGCATCAACAAAGACTGCATTGTGGAAATGATCTTTGATGATGAAGCGTCTGCACGCCGGGTGACTGCCCTGATCAGAAGTCAGTTTGACTTTGTAAATGCGGCAAAACAGGGACAGATTGTCCTGAACGGGCCGGATGCGGAAGCAATGTGGTTTTCCTCGTTGCTTTTAAAGGTATTTGCCTTTGATGTTCTGTATCTCGGAAATTACGGAACCAAGATGCCGAACGGAGAAATGCGCTATGTCACGGGAACCAACGGGGGGCCGCTGTTTGTTTATGTAAAAGATGACAAGATCATCCGTGTGACTCCCATTGATTTTGACAATGAAGATGCGGATATGTGGACCATTGAAGCCAGAGGACAGAAACTGACGCCTCCGAAGCGTACCACGGTTGCTCCCTATGCGCAGGGGTGGAAACAGATGGTCTATTCACCGAACCGGTGCCTGTATCCCATGAAGAGAGTGGATTTTGATCCGGATGGAGACCGTCATTATGAAAACAGAGGTGTTTCCGGGTATGAGAGGATCAGCTGGGATGAAGCGCTGGATATCGTTTCCAAGGAAATGGTCCGGGTACGCAGAACCTACGGCCCAGGAAGCATCTTCGCTTCTACAGGATCCCATCATAACTGGGGAAGTATAGGCTATTACCTTTCCTGCGCAAAACGGTTTTTCAACTGTATCGGCGCCACCATGTGCATGCATAACCCGGACAGCTGGGAAGGCTGGGCCTGGGGCGGACAGCATCATTTCGGCGGCAGCGCCAGAAACGGCGGTACAGAACCCTACGGCACAGTGGAAGACTGCCTCAAAAATTCAGAATTTATTGTGTTCTGGTCCTCTGATCCGGAATCTACCTCCGGTAATTATGCAGGACAGGAAGGAACGATAAGGCGGGAATGGATCAATAAACTGGGTATTCCGGTCGTTCATATCGATCCATACCAGAATGCGACTGCTGCTTTCGTGAGAGGACGCTGGATCTGTCCGCGTCCTGCAACCGATTCCGCACTGGGTATCGCGATCGCCAATGTCTGGATGCACGAAGGCCTGTATGATAAAGAATATGTGGAACAAAGAACCTATGGGTTCGAAAAGTGGGAAGAATACGTTCTGGGTAAGACCGACGGGATCGACAAAACACCGGAATGGCAGGAAGACATCACCGGCGTTCCGGCAAGGACCGTCAGAGCGCTTGCCAGATACTGGGGTACTCATAAGACCTACCTTGCCTGTGGTTCCATGACCAGCTTCGGCAGCGCTGGCCGCGCTGCGTTCGGAACAGAGTGGGCAAGAGTCTGTGTCTGTCTGATCGCTATGCAGGGTCTTGGAAAACCGGGCGTCAATTTCGGAACGCTGCAGTATGGTACCCCATTGGATACGAAATTCTGGTTCCCGGGATATGCAGACGGCGGTTTTTCAGGTGACTTCATGACCTCCGGTGCGGGCGTGGCACTTTACAACCGTATGCCGCAGACTCCTTCCATCAACTCCGAATACCAGGCGATTCCAAGGCTCCTGCTTCCGGAAGCCATCATGGGACAGGAAGTGACCTGGCATCAGCTCGGCGTATATTCCGTACATTCTCAATTTATGCAGCTGCATTATCCGGCACCTGGACATGAACGTGTCCGGATGTATTACAAATACGGCGGCTCTCATATGGGAACACAGCCGGATTCCAAGAGATACGCAAAACAGTATCGCAATGACAGTCTGGAATTTGTCGTAAACCAGAGCGTCTGGTTTGAGGGAGAAGCCAGGTTTGCGGATATCATCCTTCCTGCATGTACCAATTTTGAACGCTGGGATATCGGCGAATTTGCTTCCTGCGGCGGATATATTGACAAATCCTATCTGCAGAACAATTCCCGTGTGATCTTTGTACAGCATAAGTGTATCGAACCCCTTGGCGAGAGCAAAGCTGATTTTGATATCTTCCAGGAGATTGCCAACCGGCTGGGCCTTTGGCAGGTGTATTCCGAAGGCAATACGGAATATGACTGGGCCAAGAGATACTATGAAGCGACTGACATGAAACGAGTCATGAGCTGGAACCAGTTTATCAAAAAAGGATATTATGTGGTTCCTCCGTGTTCAGAGGGACGCAGGGATCCGGTTGCATTCCGCTGGTATGCGGAAGGAAGAAAGAAAGATACGCCGGAGCTGACCCCGCTGCCGTCTGAATATTACGGACGTTACGGGGAAAGCCTGCAGACTCCGTCCGGCAAACTGGAATTTGAATGTCAGACCCTGAAACGGTTCGATCCCAACGATGAGGAAAGGCTTCCGATCTGTACTTACATCCACAGCTGGGAGGGCGTCGGATCAGAACCCTATGCGAAATATCGTCTGCAGCTGATCTCGCCGCATTCCAAGTATTCCTTCCATACGATGGGAGACCTGAAAGATACCTGCATCAATGATATTCAGGAACACAGGATGCTGATTGACGGTCACCGTTACTGGATCTTCAGGATGAATACCAAGGACGCCGAGGAACGGGGACTGAAGCAGGGTGATATCGTGGAAGTCTACAATGACAGAGGAAAAGTCCTGTGCGGTCTGGAGACTACTGAAAGAGTACCGCAGGGAATCTGCCATTCCTATGAATCCTGTGCGGATTATGTGACCCTGGAAAATGATCCCGGCGGAGATGATACCACAGAGATCATGGGCTGCATCAATAATCTGACACCGGGACGGTTTATCACAAAACATGCACACGGACTGTCCGTCAATTCCTGTCTTGTGGAAGTCAGGAAATGGGAAGGAGGCAAAGTAGGATGAAGAAATTCCATATGATCATCGACCTGGAAAAATGTGTCGGCTGCTTCAACTGCATGCTTGCCTGCAAGGATGAACATGTGGGCAACAAGTGGCTTCCCTACACAGAAGAACAGCAGAAACATGAAGACAAATGGATCTGCCCGACCATGACAGAAAGAGGAGAAGCCCCATATACAGAAGTGACTTACGTAACAAGACTCTGCCAGCATTGTGATAATGCTCCCTGCGCTAAAAAGTATCCGGATGTTTTTGTAAAGCGCAGTGACGGAGTCATGCTGATCGATTACAGAAAGGCAAAAAACAAAGATCTCGTGGACGCTTGTCCTTATGGAATGGTTTCCTGGAATGAAGAACTCGGATGCGCCCAGAAATGTACCGGATGTTCTCATCTGATCGACGATGGATGGAAAGAGCCCCGGTGTGTGCAGACCTGTCCTTTACGTGCTCTTCAGACAGTCTACTGTGAAGATAATGAATGGGACAAGATTGTGGAAAAACAGGGGTTAAAGCCCATCACCGACGGATCCAACAAACCTCGTGTCATGTACAAGAATCTGTACTTCTACAATAAGTGCTTTGTAAAGGGAGCCCTGTGCTTTGATCAGGATGGCATAGAAGAAGCTGCCATTGATGCAAAAGTGGAATTGCTGGTCGGCGGGATCTGTGTCGCCCAGACCCAGTCGGATTTCCTGGGAGAATTCTATATCGACAGGATCCCGAAGAATTCCGGCAAGATGCAGATCAGAGCAACATACGGAGAATTTGAACCTATCATTGCCGATTTTGAGATCAAGACAAAGAGCGTTGTCCTGGATGCTCTGAAATTCGGTGGAGGAAGCGGAAAACCTGCGGTAATCCTGCCGAATGAGCATGCCAATGAACAGGCACTCACGCACATGATACCGAAAGATGCAGAGGCTGCCAGAAAAGCCTTTGCCGATAAAAAGTAACTGTCTATGATGATCACTGCACCTGACAACCTGTATAGGAAGGAACTGGAATCCGCGAATCGAAATTTTGATCTGTTTCGCAGTTTTCACAGACTGGATGATACAACTTCCACCGTGGGAGAGGCGGTGCTGAAGGGAGATTACTATTTCAGCCGCTTTTCCCAGGACTTAATCCCTGTGGACTCTGTGGAGATTACAGACAGGTTTGCCGGGATTTTGCGGGAAGATGCCAGCGGTATGTCAAGCCCGGAACTTCCGGCTATGTCCTATGAAGATCCGAAATCCTTCGCAAAGGGAAAGTATCTTCTGGAACAGCAGTTGGAAAAGGTTTGTGAGACAGACAATCTTCAGATGAAAGAAGATCTGAAACGTGTGCTGCTGGCCGGAGGGAAACGATTAAGACCATCTCTTTCACAGGCAGCTTACGGATTGGGAAAGCATCCTTCTTTTCCGATCCTTCCCCTTATGGTCATGATAGAGCTCATGCATTCTGCATCCCTGATCCATGATGATGTGGTGGATAATGGTCAGTTAAGAAGAGGTGCAGTGACGATCAATGTTTCCAGCGGGAACCTGAATGCGGTAAGAGCCGCAGACTTTATTTTGGGAAGAGCCATGGAGCTTCTGAAGATCTACCGGGGGACCGGGATCAATGAAAGACTTGCGGCTGTTTCCGAGCAGATGTGTATCGGGGAGCTGGAACAGATGAAGTATCTGAATACTGAGATCGATGAGGAAACGTATTTTGATCTGATCACAAAAAAAACGGCTCTGTTCATAGAAGCTGCAGCAGCCTGCGGAGCGATCGCGGGAGGCTGTGACGAGAAAACCATACAGGCAGTAGCCGGATACGGATTCCATATCGGGATCGCTTTTCAGATCAAAGATGACATCCTGGATTTTACCGGTACGGAAAAGTTCGGCAAAAAGACGCTCCAGGATGCCGGAAAAGGGTTAAAGACCCTTCCTGCTGTGATAGGGCTTTCCAAAGCCCAGGAAAAAGTAAAAGAATATTCCGATGAGGCAGTTGCTGCCCTGGAGAATATCGAACACGGAATATCCAGAAAGGCTTTGATCCAAATGGCCAGACAACTGGAAAAGCGGGAGATTTAATATGGAGAAGATATTAAACAGAGAAGAAGGGAGATTCCTGGCGGACCGCATTGCAAAAGAAGCGGATGTAAAGCTTTATGAGTGCTATCAATGCGGAAAATGCTCCGCGGGATGTCCCATGGCTGGCTCCTTTGACCTGATGCCCCGCCAGATCGTGCATCTTATGCATCTAGGTGATATGGACAGCGTTATGAAGTCCAAAAGCATCTGGCTGTGTGCCAGCTGCCATACCTGTGTAGAACGATGTCCCCACGATATCGACATTCCTACACTTATCGAAAAATCTAGAATAGAAGCACAGAAACGCGGGATCTGCGCTGTACGCAATGTGAAACTGTTCAACGATATCTTTACGGAAACGATCCGTGGTTTCGGAAAGTCTCAGGAAGTGATCCTGGAAGGTGCATACAATGTGACCAGCGGAAGACTGCTGCAGGATATGGCCAACGTTCCTGCCATGCTGCAGAAAGAGATCGTGCGGCCTGAACTGAACAGTGTGAAAGATCGTGACCATATCAGGGATATCATGAACAAATGCGAGAAGGGAGGTGCAATGCGATGAAAAGCTATGCATACTTCCCCGGATGCTCCATGGATTCCACAGCTGTCACCTATAAGAAAAGTTTTGAATACATTGCAGAGAAGATCGGGCTCGAACTAAAAGAGATCCCGGACTGGTCCTGCTGCGGATCCACTGCTGCCCATACCAAGAACGAAATGATGGCTCTTTCCCTGGCAGCTAGAAATATCGCTATCGCAGAAGAGAAACTTCCCGGTCTTGATATCGTCACTCCGTGTGCCGCCTGTTTTTCCAGACTGCGGTACGCGAACTGGGCGGCAAGAAAAGATGAGTTGATCCGTAAAGAGATTCAGTCTGTCATTGCCATGGAATATCAGGCAAAACCGGAGATTCTTAATTTCCTGGACCTGTTTTCCGACCCGGAGATCCGGGAGAAGATCACATCCAGTATCAAGCACAGCCTGAAAGGCCTGAAAATAGCCTGCTACTATGGATGCCTGATGTCCCGCCCGAGAGAGGTGACGGGGGAGACAGACCCGGAAAATCCCATGAAAATGGATGAGATCATTTCTCTGACCGGAGCTGAGCCTGTGATCTGGGATTATAAGACAGAATGCTGCGGTGCCAGCCATCAGGTGGATGCGCCGGAAGCAGCCAGGGAACTGATCGACAGGATCTTCCGGAACGCAAAAGCCAATCAGGCCGATGCGATCGTTACAGCATGTCCTTTGTGCAATATGAATCTTGACATGCGGGAAGCGGAGATCAACAAAAACTTCGGAAGAAAATACAATATCCCAGTCTTTCAGTTTACGGAAATGATCGCCGTTGCCATGGGGGCAAGCGCCTCTGAATGCGGGATCCATCAGCATTTCTTCCCGGCATTTGATGTGATCAATGAAACCCTGAAACGAAACAGGGAGAAAGCGGAAAAGCTTCCTGCAGCTCCCTTACCGGAGGATCCGCTGAAGAGCGGCCCTGTGATCATAGGAAAGGCAGGTAAATAGATATGGCAAGAATCGGTGTATTTATCTGTCATTGCGGAACCAACATAGCTTCCGTGGTCGATGTAGAGAAGGTGGCGCAGGCGGCAAAGAGCATGCCGGGCGTGGCATTTGCAACAGATTATAAATATATGTGTTCGGAACCCGGCCAGGCTATGATCAAACAGGCGATCGAAGAACATCATCTGGACAGGATCGTGATCGGCTCCTGTTCGCCCCGTATGCATGAACTGACATTCCGTAAAATGCTGAAGGCGACCAACGTCAATCCGTATATGCTGGAGATCGCCAATCTGAGAGAGCAGTGTGCCTGGGTACATACCGACCGTGCAAAAGCAACCGAAAAAGCGATCAACCTGGTACGGATGTCAGTAGCAAAAGTAGGGAACAATAAACCGCTCCATACTTCCATGATCCCGATCACCAAGAAAGCACTGGTGATCGGCGGAGGCATTGCCGGTATTCAGGCAGCGCTGGATATAGCAGACTGCGGGTTTGATGTGACGATCGTGGAAAAAGAGCCTTCCATCGGAGGCCACATGGTCATGCTTGACAAGACCTTTCCGACCATGGACTGTTCTGCCTGCATTTCCACACCGAAAATGGTGGATGCGGGAGCTCATCCGAATATTACGCTGAAAACATACTGTGAAGTAGAAAGTGTCAGCGGCTATATAGGAAATTTCGAGGTGACCATCAAAGAAAAAACGAAATTTGTAAACCATGATCTGTGCACCGGATGCGGACTGTGCCAGACGAAATGCCCGACCAAGGTAATCAGTGAATTCAATCAGGGTATGAGCAAACGTCCGGCAATCTACATCCCCTTTGCCCAGGCGGTTCCATCCAAACCGGTGATCGATGAAAATGCCTGCCTGAAACTGACAAAGGATAAATGCGGGATCTGTGAAAAGATCTGTCCGTTAGGCGCGATCAATTACAAAGACGAAGTACGGTATACAAAAGAGCAGTTCGGCGCAATCGTGGTGGCAACCGGATATGAGCTGGCGGACTGGAAGAAAATGTATCCGGAGTACGGCGGCGGAAGATATGAGGATGTGATCACCGGCCTTCAGTTTGAACGTCTTGTCAATGCATCCGGTCCCACCGAAGGACATATCGTAAGGCCTTCTGACGGGAAAGAACCCAAGGATGTGGTGATCGTAAAATGTGTAGGCAGCCGTGATCCGAAGAAAGGAAAGAGTTACTGCAGCAGAGCGTGCTGTATGTACAGCGCGAAGCATGCACATCAGATTCTGGATAAGATCCCAGGCTCCAGAGTCTATATCTTCTATATGGATGTTCGTACTCCGGGCAAAGGATACGAAGAATTCTACGATAACACACGCCGGGACGGCGCACAGTATATCAGGGGACGTGTCTCCAAGATCTATAAGGAAGACGACAAGCTGATCGTAAAAG
Source organism: Parasporobacterium sp. (assembly GCA_017510065.1). Taxonomy (GTDB): domain Bacteria; phylum Bacillota; class Clostridia; order Lachnospirales; family Lachnospiraceae; genus RGIG5612. Next base: position 12,937 of record JAFWOB010000073.1, on the reverse strand, counting down.
GAGAAGATTCTCTTCTGGGACGTCCGGTGACGGTGGAAGCGGACATGGTGATCCTGGCGACTGCCATGGAACCAGCGCCGAAGATCGAAGAAGTTGTGCAGAAACTGGGAATATCCATGGACAAGGACAAATGGATCCAGGAAGCACATCCGAAACTGCGCCCGGTAGAGACCCAGTCTGCCGGTATCTTCCTCTGCGGGACCTGCCAGGGACCGAAGGACATTCCGGATACGGTGGCGCAGGCCAGTGCTGCAGCGGCCAAGGTCGCTGCGATCCTCTGCCATGATGAGATGGAAACTTCACCGATGATCTCAAGTGTTGATCAGACCAAATGCTCAGGATGCGGTTTCTGTGTACCGACTTGTCCGTATAAGGCAATTTCTCTTGTGGAAGTACCGGGACGTGACGGAAACAGGAAGGTGACGAAAAAAGTCGCCCAGGTGAATGAAGGACTCTGTCAGGGATGCGGGTGCTGCAATGCGGCATGCCGGACAGGCTGTATCGATCTGAAAGGCTTTACCAATGATCAGATCCTGAAGGAGGTGGATGCATTATGTCTATAAAGAAAGACAATAACTGGGAACCCAGGATCCTGGCGTTCTGCTGTAACTGGTGCACCTACACAGGAGCTGACCTGGCAGGCCTTAACAGAATGAAATATCCGGAAAATGTCCGCGTGATCAGGGTTCCCTGTTCTTCCAAAGTGAATCCCCAGTTTGTTCTGCGGGCTTTCCAGAAAGGCGCGGACGGTGTATTGGTCTGCGGGTGTCATCCGGGTGACTGTCATTATTCAACCGGAAACTATTTCACCAGAAGAAGATTCATGCTTCTTCAAAGGCTGCTGGAATACAACGGCATTGATCCGAAACGCTTTCAGGCAAAATGGATCAGCGGTTCGGAGGCTGCGAAATTCCGTGATACCGTGGCGGAAGTGAGCGCACAGATCAAGGCGCTTGGCCCAAACAATAAATTCGTCGGTGCCCATTATGATAATACCGTGATGGAGAAAGAAGCGGAAGGGGGTAAGGACTGATGGCAGAATTATCAGAAGCAATGGTACAGGACCTTATCCGTGCGGAAGCGAAAAAAGCCCTGCAGACAGGAGAAGTAAGCTGTGTGATCGGGTGGACTGCAACCCGCTTTGAAGACAGGACAAAACCGTACTTTGCGCAGACTCCGGAAGAATGTGATATGTTGATATGGAATCGGTACTGCATTAACGGAACTGCGAAATTTGCCCTGGATGACCGTTATCCGGATAAAAAATTCGGCATTATCGCAAGAGGATGTGATACAAGAGCGATCAACCGCATGATCCATGATAAGCAGTTGAAACGGGAAAACCTGTATATCATCGGTGTTGTATGTGATGGTAAGGAAAACCCGGTCTGCAGACAGTGCGCACACAAAACCCCGCTTGTCTGCGATGTCATGATCGGGGAGCCTGTGCAGGACGTTATCCCGGAAAGCCGTTTTCAGGAAATCGAAGCATTTGAAAAACTATCGCCGGATGAGCGGTATGCCTACTGGGCAAAACAATACGATAAATGCATTCACTGCTATGCCTGCCGAAATGCCTGTCCTGCCTGCAACTGTATAGAATGCTATGCAGATCAGTACAGAGTCGGATGGCAGGGAAAGGCAGCTGATCGGGAGCAGAATCAGATCTATGGACTGACAAGGGCTTATCATGTAGGCGACCGCTGTATTGAGTGCGGAGAATGTGAACGGGTATGCCCGATGCATCTGCCGATCATGAGACAGACCAGAAAGATGCTGAAAGATATCAATGACCTGTTTGGCCCGTATGAATGCGGATTGTCGGAAGAGGAAACCACGGCGCTCGGTGAGTTCAAGACCGCCGATCCCGATGAATTTATGTAGGAGGTGAGGATCATGATCTTAGCAAAAAAAGATATTCCCAAAGCTCTTGAGATCCTCAGCAAGGAGGCCGCTGTATATGCTCCGTCCATCCGGAAGATAGAGGATAGGACTACAGGTGTGATCCAGGAGGAGAAGATATTCCTTCCCTTTGAGGAAGGAACGGAAATCATTCTGGATGGACCGAATACAGTAAAACCGCCGAAAGATCTCCTGTTTCCGAATGTGGAAAAAATGTATCAGTACAAGGCAGCCGGAGAAGACTCTTATATCAGGGAGATCCTGCCGGAAGATGAGAAAAAGATTCTGTTCGGAATCCGTCCCTGTGATATGCGCAGCATCGAATCCATGGATAAGGTGTTCTTTACAAAAACCTATGTAGATTCTTACTATGCGAAACGGCGGGATCAGGTAACGATCGTGGCAATCGGATGTCTGCAGCCGGAAAGAACGTGCTTTTGCGATTCCATGGGGATCGATCCGAATCAGGCGCCGCAGGCTGATGTGATGATGAATGTAGCCGGAGAGCCGGAGGGAGAATCCTATGTGCTTCAGGCTCAGACGGAAAAGGGGAAGGCTCTTTTGGATGCGATCTCTTCCCTGGATCAGCAGGAAGGTGCAGAACCTTATCAAGGAACCGTATGCAGCCTGAAGATCCGGAAAGCGGAAGATCTCGATAAAAAACTGGCAGGTATGTTTGATCATCCGATCTGGGATAAAGTGACGAAAGGGTGCATCGGCTGCGGAACCTGTACTTTTCTGTGTCCCACCTGCTACTGTTTTGATATCGACAACGAAAACTACGGGAACGAGGGATGCAAGTACCGCTGCTGGGATTCCTGTATGTTCAGCGATTATACCAGAATGGCGGGTGGAGCCAATCCAAGGCCGACGAAAAAGGAACGTCTGAGAAACCGGTATATGCATAAGCTCAGTTATTTTAACGAACGTTATGGGGAGACTTTGTGTGTCGGCTGCGGAAGATGCATTGCGAGCTGTCCGTCCCATCTGGATATCTCGGAATTTATCGAAAAAGCGACTGCAGCAGATCCGGATGCAGTCAGTTACACGGATGTTCCTGCCGGAACGGACAGAAAGGAGGCGTAGCATATGGCAATCGATCATGCATGTTCCTGTGAGAAGAATCCGCTGCTTCCGTCCTTGTGCAGGGTTATCGATGTAAAGCAGGAAACACCGGATGTGCAGACTTATACGATCCAGACGCTGGATGGAAAGAAGCCGTTCAGTCCGCTTCCCGGCCAGCTTGCCATGGTGAGTCTTCTTGGTGTGGGAGAAGCCATGTTTTCCATTACGGCACAGGGTGAGGATTATATCCAGAGTTCCATTAAACGGACCGGTATGCTGACAGACGCATTTCATGAAATGCAGCCGGGGCAGGAGATCGGGATCAGAGGACCTTATGGAAATCATTTTCCGATCGAGGACCTGAAAGGAAAAGATATCCTGTTCATCGGCGGCGGCATCGGCATTGCCCCTGTCCGCTCCCTGATCCGCTATTGTCTGGAACATAGAAGTGATTTCGGACATCTGGACATTTTGTACGGAGCCCGTTCCAAAAAGGATATCTGCTTCAAAGAAGATTGCCTGGAGAACTGGGCTAAAGAGCCGGACACCAGCGTATACATCACAACAGATGTTCCGTCTGATGACTGGGACGGACATGTAGGATTTGTTCCGTCTTATATTGAAGAAGTCGGCTTTCAGCCGGAAGGGAAAAAAGTAGTTCTTTGCGGACCTCCCATCATGATCAAACTGGGTTCTGCCAGTTTGCTGAAGCTGGGATTCGCGAAAGAAGATGTTATTACGACGCTTGAACTGCGTATGAAATGCGGTATCGGAAAATGCGGTCGTTGTAATATAGGCAGCAAATTTGTTTGTTTGGATGGACCGGTGTTCACGCTTGCCGAGCTGGATGAATTGCCGGATGAAAAGTAGGAGGAGCTATAATGAGTACTGGAAAGACATTATTAAAACTGGCAGTCGCAGCCGGAGCCGCTTACGGTGCATACTATTTATATAAAAAATATATCAAACAGCCCAAGGTCACCAGAGAATTTGACGATATGTCTTCCGAGGATTTTGAGATCAATGAAGATGCCGCAAATGAAGAAACTCTGGCAGCCAAGATCGCTGCAGCAGCAGAAAGGCAGCTGGCAAAGCTGAAATAAATGGAGAAACTGAAATTCTGGTATAAGAATGCAAGGCCGGTGTCATTGCCTCAGAGTATGATGCCGGCGCTTGTTGCTGTCTTTATGGCAGCTCAATATGAAGATTTCAGGTGGTATCTGGCACTTTTGTCTGTAATCGGAATTGCACTGGCTCATCTGTGCTTTAACTTATTTGATGATTATTTTGATTATCGAAATGCAGAACAGGGAGACAGAACAGCCCTGACCAGGATGGGATTTCGTGCTATGACGGTCAAATGCCCGCCTCTTCAGGACGGGACCGTTACCCCTTCCACCTGGTTGAAGGCATGCCTTCTTTTCGGAGCAGCCGCCTGTCTCTGCGGTGTTCCGGTTGTCCTGATCAGGGGAGTCAGCGTTTTGTGGGTTGTGGCAGGCGTGGCATTTCTTGGCCTGTTTTACTCAGCGCCCCCGCTGAAACTGGGTTATCATGGACTGGGAGAACTGATCATTGGAAGTATCTTCGGTCCTGGAATCTTTATCGGCATGTCTTACGCGGCAGCAGGAGAACTGCATAGTTCGCAGGTTCTGGTCTCCATCGCCATGGGTCTTTTAGTCGTTGCGATCTTGTACGTGCATTCCATTATGGATTATGCAGCAGATACAAAAGCAGGGAAGAGGACATTAGCCTGGCTCGTGGGATGTCATGCGACGATCCCGTATCCGGAGAAAAAGAGCACTCGTGAACCGACAGAAAAAGAACTGGAATCAGGCATACAAAGGCAATATCTTACTCTTGCCGCCATCTTGTTTCTGCCTTATCTTCTTGTGGCGTATGCAGTTCTTGCGGGTACATTGTCTAATTGGTATTTTCTGGTTTTCCTGACACTTCCCTGGTCGGCAGATCTGTTTATGTCCATGGGACAATTCCGCCGGAATCCTGGATATGTGCCTCCGAAAAAGAAATGGTACGGTCCGTTTCAGCACTGGGATCAGATCAAGAAAGCCGGGATCGACTGGTTCATGCTCAGGTGGCTTCTGGCCCAGAGGATCAATATGATCTTCAGCCTGCTGTGCATCATTGCCGCGTGCCTGCAGCTGATTGATTAATGCTGACTGTTAAAGATGTTACTGATAACAGAGGAAAGAATATAGATGAAGGTTTCCCATATGCTGTACCTTCCGGTATGGTTTCTGAAAAATGTGATCTTCCGTAAGCATGCTCCGCTGCAGACGGTGCTGTTTATTACAGATTACTGTAATTTAAAATGCCGGCATTGTTTTGAAATGGGACATGCCTGTACGACGCAGAAATCCTACGAACAGATTGAGGAAGAATTGAGGTACTCTTATCACCTTGGCAGCCGGTTTGTGGATTTTGAAGGCGGTGAGCCAACCTTATGGCGCCAGAGGATCTGTCAGGGAACGCCTTCTTCCGGGATTGACGGATTGAAAGATCGGGACGGAACAGGAATCCTTACGATCAATGATCTGATCTTTCTGGCTAAAAAAATCGGATTTTTCTCCTGTACAGTGACGACCAATGCCCAAAAAGATTTTTCCTGGGTCAATGCGGACCTGATCTGGATGAGTCTGGATGGTTACAAGGAATTCCATGACAGGATCAGAGGAAAAGGGGCCTTTGACCGCCTTGATCAGAATGCGGCCTTGTTTGCGCAGAAACAGAAAGAAAAGAAGCAGAAGGGAAAGAAAGCTTGCTCGCTGGGAGCAAATATTGCCATAAACCGGTTGAACCGGTCTTCTGTCAGGGATACCCTGGAATATGTCAGACGAAATCCGGCCATCGAGAGTATTGCCGTAAACTTTCATACACCTTATCCTGGAACAGAGGATTTGATGCTGGATGATGCGGCACGAGGGGAAGTCATCGATGAAGTGATCTCCCTGAAAAAACAGGGTTATCCCATCCAGAACAGTGTCAGCGGTCTTAAGATCATGAAAAAGAGAGGCTTTAAAAAGTACTGCTGGATCAGTAATTTTATTATTACAGACGGGACACGTCTAAAGACCTGTCCGGGAGAAACTCTTCAGATCTGCGATGACTGCGGGTTCTGTATGGCCGGTGAAATGCATGCTGTAATGCATTTGAAGCCGGATACACTGCTGGCAGGGATGAATTTGAGGTTGTAGGATATGATTACAGATGTTTTGCATTATGTATCAGGACCGGTGATCGGTGCAGTGATCGGAGCCTTAACGAATTATCTGGCGATCAAAATGCTGTTCCGTCCGTTAAAACCGGTAAAGATCGGTAATTTTACTTTGCCGCTGACACCCGGTATTATTCCGAGGCATCAGGAAAAGCTGGCAGATTCTCTTTCTGATACGGTATACAAGAATTTTTTTACAAATGATGATATAGAAGGCATCTTTATGTCGGATGAGATGGCGGACCGTTTTGCGGAAGGAATCTACAAGAGACTCACCCAGATTGATGCGGGTAAGATTCAGGAAATCGTGGATGAAGAATCCATGATGAACCTGAAAAAAGTGCTTTACCTTAAGATTCATACCACGGTGCTTTCCGCGGATATTTCGAAGATCCTGGAAGAAGAAGTCAGAAAGATCCTGCAGTCACAGATTGCCGGAGAACTTTTGTCATCGATTCTGCTGAATGAAGATCTGATCGTAAAGATTGCAGGATATGCAGGAGAGAAGCTGACAGATTATCTGATGAACCACGACCTGGAGCTGATCTGGCCGATCCTGAACGATCTGGAAGAGCAGCTGAAAGAACTCCATCCCGAAGAGGCTGTGGAACTGATCGGACTGGAGCAGGATGTGATAAAGGAGCTGATCAAAAAAGGATACCGTACATTCATGTCCGGTGCCAAATCTGCTATCGCGGAAGGATTTCATATGAAACAGTTTATCTATAACAAGATCATGGAACTTGATCCCGGCGATATCGAACGACATGTGAACAACTCCATCAAAAGAGAAATGAATTATCTTGTTTATCTGGGAGGTCTTCTCGGACTGATAATAGGAGTTGTAAATATTTTTATTTAAGATTACAATAACAAAAAAGATCTCTAACAGACCAGGAGGTTATTATGACGATCAGGAAAGAACTTAACGGCTCATCGCTTGTCTATCAGCTGGAAGGGAGACTCGATACCAATACAGCTCCTGAATTGGAAAAAGAACTGAAACAGGATATCGTCCCGATCACGGACCTTGTATTCGACCTGAAAGACCTGGATTATATCTCCAGTGCCGGACTGCGTGTTCTTCTGGCCACCCAGAAGATCATGAATCGGCAGGGAAAAATGACGGTGCGGAATCCGCAGGAGCCGATCTATGAGATCTTCGAGGTGACCGGTTTTACAGATATCCTTACGATAGAACGGGACTAAACGGCAGACAGTATGGAAAAACAGACCAGCCAACTGACTGTTAAAGCAAGTCTTGATTGTCTTCCTGAGGTGCAGTGCTTTATCGACCGGTTTTTGGAAGATTTCGGCTGTTCGATGAAAACGCAGATGCTTATCGATGTGGCTGTGGAAGAGATATTTGTGAACATCGCAAGCTATGCATATTCGGAAGAGCCCGGGAATGCTCAGATAGACGTCAGTTTTGATAAAAATGAATCCGGAAAAGACTATGTCCGTATCACATTCTCCGATGCGGGGATTCCTTTTGATCCGCTGGAAAATGAAGATCCGGATATCTCGCTGCCGGCAGAAAAAAGAGCGATCGGCGGACTTGGCGTCTATATGGTAAAAAAGAGTATGGATCAGGTCTTTTATGAATACAGGGATCATCTGAACAAATTAACTATCTGTAAAGTACTGGATTGAACATCTTGTCATCATAACAGGGATCGGAAGGATGAAAGAACGAAAAAAGATCAGTCTTATCATAGAGGTTGTGATCCTGTCAGCTGTGTGTGTATTGCTGACAGGTTTTTTTACTGACATTTTTCTGTATCTGCGTACGCGCCACAGAGTCGCTGCATCGACTGAATACTTTACGGGGCAGATTGCGGAAGAAGTTAAAAAGAGCGTTGAAGAATTTCCTGCAAACGAGTGGCTTCTTAAATACTGGTATGATCATTCGGAAGAACTGGATATCGAATATGACGTTCCATTTGAAAGAGGCACCAGGACAGAAGAAAAATGCCGGCTGCTGATATCGCATGTACCGGATCTCCAGATCAGATATGCAGATACCGATAAGATCCTGTCTATGTCTGCAGAGGATCAGAAGCTATATGCTGAGATCGCCTATTCCTGGCTGATCACAAGGATCGACCAGATCAAACAAAGTTACCATGTAGATTTTCTGTTCTGTGTCGTTTCCGATGAAACCTGTAAGACACAGTACTTCCTTTTCAGCGCCGCTGATGAAGATTCCGTACGCGGGACCAATTACGAAGAAGTATATACACTGGGTGTTACAGTTGATACCTCTGAAAGCCAGCAGGAAGCCATGCGCGGAGCAAAACAGCATGAGGCTCATCTGGCAGATGCAGGAGATTATGTGGATTATTACGCATATCTTTCATCGATGGATGAAAAGGATCTGTTTCTTGGTCTCACCTATGATCTTTCTGCTTTAAACAAAAGTGTTTATGCACAGACCTGGGAAGGCGCTGTTTTTGCTTCCGCGTTCCAGATCCTTCTTTCTGTGATCTTCCTGCTTTTAATCTACTTTGTTGTCATAAGGCCTTTGAAGAATGTCCAGGAAAGCATCCGTCTGTATAAGGAAACGAAAAACAGTGAGGCTGTCATCCGTGATCTCAGCATGGTCACGCTTCGAAATGAGATCGGACAGCTATCAGATGATGTAAAAGACCTTACCCTGGAAATCGACGATTATGTTGACAGGATCGAAAAGATATCTGCAGAAAAAGAGCGGATCGGGACGGAACTGGAAACGGCCAGAAATATCCAGTCCAATATGATGCCTCATACATTCCCGCCATTTCCTGACAGGCCTGAATTTGATATTTTTGCCGATATGGATCCGGCGAAAGAAGTGGGCGGGGATTTCTATGACTACTTCCTGATCGATGAAGATCATCTGGGAATCGTCATTGCGGATGTTTCCGGCAAAGGAGTACCGGCGGCCCTGTTGATGATGGCAACCAAGATCATCGTTCAGAACTGCGCTATGCTTGGAAAGACCGCTGCCCAGATCCTGTCCACCACCAACGAGTCGGTCTGCGCGAATAATCAGAATGGCATGTTTGTAACAGTATGGGTCGGTATTCTTCAGATCTCTACCGGCAAACTGACAGCCGCCAATGCAGGACACGAATATCCTGTTCTGAAAAATCCCGGACAGGACTTTGAAGTAGTAAAAGACAAACATGGACTTGTCATAGGAGGGTATGAAGATTCCAGATATATGGAATATGAACTCTGTCTGAAACCGGGTTCAAAACTGTTCGTCTATACGGACGGGGTTCCGGAAGCAACGGATTCCAAAGAGAAGATGTTCGGGATGGAGCGTATGCTGGAAGCTTTAAATGCGGAACCCGATGCATCTGTCAGGAAGATTCTGGAAAACGTCCGAAGATCTGTCGATACATTTGTTAAAGATGCGGAACAATTCGACGATCTTACCATGTTGTGCCTGGAGTACAAAGGAAAGAAATGATTATGAAAAAAACTCTGTTTCTTATCATTGCTGCAGTGTTCGTCATATGTTTCGGCAGTGTCGGAGCATTCGAAGAGATCCCCCCATTTCAAGGGGATCTTTTTTTGGAAGAAGATCAGTATCCTGATTTTTCCGTAAAAGACCTGTCTTCTGAAGCCTATGAAAAATACAGCGATCTTGATGAACAAGGTAGAGCCGGTGCTGCCATGGCATGTATCGGACCTGAGAGTTTCCCACAGACGGAACGGGAACCATTGGAAGAGATCACTCCATCCGGGTTCCACAATGCCTGGTATGAGCAGGTGGAATATGGATATGTCTATAACCGCTGCCATCTGATCGCCTATCGTCTTACCGGAAACAATTCCGTCAATAATATCATCACCGGTACCCATTGTCTGAACGTAAACGGAATGGTGCCTTATGAAGAACTGGTCGCTCTTTATATATTAAGAACCGGAAACCATGTTCTTTACAGAGTAACGCCAATTTATGAAGGGGATAATCTGGTTGCCACTGCAGTTCGGATGGAAGGCTACTCCGTAGAAGACCTGGGAGAAGGGATCTGTTTTAATGTACTGGTTTATAATGTGCAGCCTGGGATCTGGATCGATTATGCTTCCGGGGAGACATGGCCGGATGACTCCGTTGTAATAAATGATCTGGAACATCAGGTTCAGGATATGGAAAGAGAGACGGAGGAAGCACAGACGATCACCTATATCCTGAATACAAACAGCATGAAGTTTCACAGACCATCATGCGACAGTGTTTCCGACATGTGGTACAAGAACAAAGCTGAATTTAACGGCACAAGGGAAGAAGCGATTGAGATGGGCTATGTGCCTTGCGGGATCTGTGATCCTTAATAGTGCCTGTGATGTTTCCTGCCGTGTTGTTTTATGGAAAAACATTCTTTACATATCCCGTGGGGATAATGGAAGGGAAGTGCTTTTCCGCAGTATTTGCAGGTCCTTGTCTCCAGTTTCTCACGGGAAAGGACCTGCATGATGGCAGAAGAGATCTGGGATTTTCTCAGCAGGATCTCCGGCACATCAGAGCGTTCTGTGAACGTATCTGCGTAATGATACAGCATGTCACAGATCTTGAATTCCTCTTCAAGCTCCTTAAGGTTTTCCGATTTCCGGGAAGGCGCAGGGGGAAGCCATTTCATATAATCATCTCTTCCCTTTAACTGCGCCTGGAACAGATCGTACCAGACCGTTTTCAGAACTTCGTTTTTCTCATCAAATGGAAACATGACAAATCGGTAAACCAGATCTTTATCTGCGGTTTCACGCTCCAGGATCCTGGCCAGTTCGATTTCTCTGGACATATCGGCGACTTCAAACCCGGGTTTTGGACGTATATGGCTCCAACGGTCCATCAGTTCGGAGACAAACCCTTCGATCCCGATCAGGGAATACGGGAACCCGATCCGGGCTTTTCGTATCTGAGGGGGAGTCTCATGGACTGCAGCTTCCATATAAGAAAAGTCGGTGTCCGATGTTACGATACCTTCTGAAAAAATACCAAATCTGCCGGCTCTTCCGGCAATCTGTCTGATCTCGGTAGGAAACAGCTGACGATCTTCTGTTCCGTCAAATTTTTCCATTTCCAGAAATACGATCCTTTTGATCGGAAGATTCAGCCCCATACCGATTGCATCGGTAGCAACAACCACATCCGTTTCCCCGCCGGTATAACGTTTTACTTCACCGCGTCGTACATCATAGGGAAGATTTCCATAGATCACGCTGCATTTATGACCATAGCGCTGCAGTTCGGAAGCGGCTGCATGTACATCACGCCTGGAAAATACGATAAAGGCATCTCCCTGCTGTGCGTGTCTTGGAAAAACCGGTTTCCCGTATTCCCGGGTGATCAGCGGCACAAGTCTTTCATGCCGGACGATCTCGTAAGTGTCGTCACAGGCACGTATGATCTGGAGCAGCACGGTTTCCGCCTCCGGCGCGAGACAGACATGTATGATATCAGCCTGGACACCTAAAAGAGCCATGGTCCATGCATTTCCTCTCTGGGAATCGGATACCATCTGCGCTTCATCAATCACTGCGACATCGTATGTTTTGGAAAAGTCAAGGACTTCAATAGTGGAAGAGCGGATCGATGCACCGGGAACAAGGATCTCTTCTTCTCCTGTTTTAAGAGAACAGAACACACCGGCTTCATTTAATTCTTCGTATTTTTCGTAAGCAAGAAGCCGGAGAGGTGCCAGATAAACACCGGTATCCGCTTCTTTCAGAGCTTCCAGCGCTTCATAGCTCTTGCCGCTGTTTGTAGGGCCTATATGAAGGATAAAATGCCGCTGCATCTGTCTGGCCAAAGGAAACAGATCAGGATAGGTTTCCGGTATCGCCTCCACAAGTCCTTTTGTGATCCGGGAACTCCGCTGCTTTGTATTGAGAAGTTCTCTGAACATGGAAGAATAGTGGGGATTGACAGAAATCAGTTCTGTGATCCTGGACTGAGGAAACTGCTGACGAACATTCCGAAGATATACTTCAGCATAACGGTTGCCTCCTACATCCTGACGAAGCTGTCCGAGTACATTGATTTCCAGAAGATCTTTGGCTTTCTTCAGGATGAAGAGGATCCTTGCAGAAAAGGGATCGGTTTTGCTGTTCACGAAACTGAGCAGATATTCATAAGCGCTTCTGGAGGGAAAACAGATCCTTCGCAGGCTGTTCATACTGAGGTTTCCGTCTTTCCCGGTAAAGCGCTCAAGTGAGTTTTCCAGGTTTTTCGGGCTGATCTTACGGGTATCGCCGAACTTCCGCGTCTGAAAAAACTGTTCCACTTTCTTTATGATCTGCTCTTCAATGGAAGAACGATTCTGCTCGAAAGTACGTTTCAGATCCAGAGAACCTGCCAGTTCTCTGCAGCATAAAAGAGCCTCTTCTTTGATCTTCCTGCTTTTATCCTCTGAAGGATTTTTTTCGGGATCCTGAAAAGAGAGATCTTTCTCTGCATCCAGTACAGGCTGCAGCTTCATATATTCACGGAACAGGGCATTCAGCCTGTCTATAAGTTTGTTTATGTTAGTGATTGTTTCTGACATGTCGATATTCTATCATAAAACAATGGTAAAGTGGTGGCTTTTCAAAAACTTTCAACTGCATCTGCCGCATCTTGAAGCTGTATTTCAGACTGTGATATAATATTTCAAATTTGATATATCTTGTGCCGGAAGACAGGATCTGCTTCCGGGGAGAAAAAAAGAATCAGCAGTAAGGAGAAATGAAAACAAAATGAAATTA
>JAFWOB010000072.1 GCA_017510065.1 Parasporobacterium sp. | reverse complement strand
TGTTATACTGCGGACAGGAAAATCGGTATCAGTTACAGAACAATGATAAAGAGAGGTGCGTAACATGGGTGAAGGACAAAAAACAGATCTTAAGAACGCCTGCCTGGGAATCGAATTCGGTTCCACCAATATCAAGGCAGTCCTGATCGGTGAGGGCAACAACGTATTGGCGTCAGGGAGTTTTCGCTGGGCCAGCTCCTTTGAGAATGGGTATTTTACCTATTCCATGGAGGATGTGAAAGCAGGTCTTCAGGCAGCTTACAGAGAAATGAAGGAGCAGGTGAAGGCGCAGTACGGGATCACATTGCAGAGGGTCGGCTGCATCGGCATCTCAGCCATGATGCACGGCTATCTGGCATTTGACGCGGAGGACCGGCTGCTGGTTCCTTTCCGGACCTGGCAGAATACCACCACGACCCGGGCAGCTGCAGCGCTGTCAGAGCTGTTTTCCTTCAACATTCCGGAACGCTGGAGTGTTTCCCATCTGTACCAGGCGGTACTGGATGACGAACCGCATGTGGGAGCTGTCGCCAGGATCAATACCCTGGCCGGGTATGTGCATTATCTTCTGACCGGCCGATTTGTGATCGGCGTCGGTGATGCCTCCGGCATGTTCCCGGTGGAAAGCGATCAGCCCTGCTACGACAGGCGGATGATGGACCTGTTCCGGGAAAAGATCCGTGAAAAAGGCCTTTCCTGGGATCCGCAGGAAGTGCTTCCCGAGATCCTGGTAGCAGGAGACAAAGCAGGAACCCTGACGGAAGCTGGGGCTGCGCTTTTGGATCCGGAAGGCGACCTGGAAGCAGGGATCTTATTCTGCCCACCTGAAGGCGATGCCGGGACCGGCATGACGGCCACCAATTCCATCCGGGAAAATACGGGCAACGTATCCGCCGGCACCTCGATCTTCTCCATGATCGTGCTGGATAAATCGCTGAAAGATTACTATAAAGAGATCGATGTGGTGGCAACCCCCGTGGGCAAGCCCGTCGCCATGGTGCACTGCAACAACTGCACCAATGACCTGAATGCCTGGGCGTCGCTGCTGGGAGAATTTGTCGGCTTCAGCGAGAAGCTGGCCGGGCAGGAATCCAAAGCGTCGGAGCCGGGAACCATTTACCCGGCCATCTATCAGAAAGCCCTGGAAGGAGATGCGGATTGCGGCGGTACGGTGGTCTGCAACTACATCGCCGGGGAGCAGGTGACCGGGATCCCCAAGGGTCATCCGATGGTGAGCCGGGATCCGGAGCGGGAATTCAAGCTGGCCAATCTGTGCCGGGCGTTTCTGTATTCCTCCATGGTTTCCCTGAAGATCGGCATGGATGTTCTGAAAAATGAAGACATCCGGATCGACCGTCTCGTCGGTCACGGCGGCCTCTTCAAAAACGGAGATGTAGCTTCGAAGATCCTGGCCAGCGCCTTGAGATCCCAGGTCTGCGTCATGGAAACGGCGGAAGTGGGAGGCCCCTACGGAATGGCTCTTCTGGCCAAATACTGCCTGCAGAAAGAAGCCGGCGAAAGTCTCGATCAGTTCCTGGAAAAGAAAGTCTTCCAGGAAGTCGGGATCCGGACCAGCGATCCGTCCGATGAGATCGCGGTTGGATTTGACACCTATACAGAGAATTTCAGAAAACTGCTGGATACCATCAGAAAGGGAGAGTAGGAACTATGTTGGAAGAACTGAAAAAGATCGTCTGCGACGCCAATCTGGAACTGCCGAAACAGGGCCTGGTCATTTACACCTGGGGCAATGTTTCCGGGATCGACCGGGAAAAGAATCTGGTGGTCATCAAGCCCAGCGGAGTGGAATATGAAGAGCTGACCCCGGACAAAATGGTCGTGATCGACCTTCTCACCGGAGAGCGGGTGGAAGGAGATCTGAATCCCAGCAGTGATACGAAGACTCATTTGGAACTGTACAAAGCCTTCCCGGAGATCGGCGGGATCGTCCACACCCACAGCACCCATGCGGTGGCCTGGGCACAGGCTGGCCGGGACATTCCCTGTTTCGGAACGACCCACGCAGATTATTTCTACGGAAGCATTCCCTGCACCCGCATCCTGACCCAGGAAGAACTGGAAGACTACGAGAAAAATACCGGCACTGTGATCATCGAGACCTTACGGGAAAGAAACATCGATCCCGTGGCTGTGCCGGCCGTGATCTGCCGCTGCCATGGCCCCTTTACCTGGGGCAAGGATCCCGCCCAGGCGGTTTACCATGCGGGAGCTCTCGAGGAAGTGGCCAGGATGGCGCTTCTGACCTGCCAGATCGACAGCAATGCGGAGCCTGCTCCCCAGCGGATCCAGGA
>JAFWOB010000071.1 GCA_017510065.1 Parasporobacterium sp. | reverse complement strand
GAACGGGAAGGTTCGAAACCATATCGAAGCGTATAATACAGGAAGAAATCATTCAAATCGTACTTTCCGATTTTTTCCTCTGTCATCTGGCTGATCTTTCCCGCATTATTTGGCGTAAGTTCCGGTGTGATCGGTGTGTCACACACGGCAAAGATCACTTCCCTCAACTCCTCATCGGCACATATCTCCCCGTAAGTGTGACAGATATACTTTACGAGAGTTTTCGGCACTGAGACGTTCACTGCGTACATCGACATATGATCTCCATTGTATGTACACCAGCCGAGTGCCAGTTCGGATAAATCTCCAGTTCCTACGACCAATCCGTTTTTCATATTTGCCACATCCATGAGTATATAGGTGCGCATCCTTGCCTGCGCATTCTCATACGCAGTATCTCCCTCTCCCTGATATGCCAGGCTGTGGCCGATATCTTCTAAATGCATCCGAACGCTTTTGCCGATAGGAACTTCATGGACTTCATCAGCAACCAGCCGCATCAGTTCTCTGGCGTTTTTATATGTCATACCAGATGTATTTCCCTCATTGGGCATTGTATATGCCAGAATACGGATATCCGGAACGATTTTCTTTGCCTCGGCGCATACAATCAGCGCAAGCATGGAATCAAGTCCTCCGGATATTCCAATCACAAGATTATGGAACCCGGCTGCTCTTACCCGTGTTGCCAGGCCATTTGCCTGAATACGCAGGATTTTTCTGCATCGGTCTTCCCGTTCCTGACTGTCTGATGGCACAAAGGGATTCCGATCCGGTATTACCGATAAATCATTGAGAATATCTGCTATTTCGTTGACAGAAGCCTCTTTCGTGCGAAAGGCCGGCAGACATACCTGAACCTTTCGATACTCTCTGCCATGTGTATTCCCGAATGTGTTTTGATGCCTTCTGTCATACAGGATTCGGGTCAGATCGATGACCGCTCTACTGACGGATGGCCGCTGCGGAAATATTTCCTCGCACAGAACCGTTCCGCATTGGGCTATCAGGTTATGGCCTGAAAAGACCAGATCTGTACTGCTTTCATCCGCGCCGGAGGATGCGTATATATATGCACAATAACAGGATCCGCTCTGCTGGGCCACGAGCTGTTTTCTGTATTCCTGCTTTCCGATCAATTCATCCGACGCTGAAAGGTTTACAATGATATTCGCTCCCGCAATGCTCATATGCGTGCTCGGTTTATCCGGCACCCAGAGATCTTCGCAGATTTCTGCGCCTAGAACCGCGCCGCTTTCCGGATCTTCTGCCAGAATATCCGTACCAAAGGGGATTTCCTGCCCATGAAGCCTGACCGTTTGTCCGACGATGCCCCTTCCTGAGGCAAACCATCTGCCTTCATAAAACTCAGAATAATTGGGAATATATTGTTTCGGGATCAGTGCACAGACTTTGCCTGCAGATATTACAGCTGCACAGTTATACAGATTATTCTCAAAAAGGATCGGAACTCCAATAATTTCGGTAAGTTCCCGATATTCCTCCGTTGCCTTTGCGATGATAAACATGGCTTCCTGTGCTTTCTCCAAAATCAGTTCACTTCCAAACAGATCCGCGCATGTATATCCGGTAACACTCAATTCCGGGAAAACGATAAGACCACATCTGCTGTTTTCCGCAATCAGACGAATAATCTGCTCCGTGTTATATTCCACATCTGCAACTCTGAGAGAAGGCACAGCTGCAGCTGCCAGAATCAGCTGATTTCTCATAATGATTCCTCTCCATTTCTATTTTGTTGTTCTTTACCGCTGCTGCCTTTTCAGGATTTCCCGGACTCTGACAGCCTTTGTTCGAAGCGGTTCTTCCCTGTATTTACCGGTATCCCGGTGGGGTAACGCCCATCGAAGCAGGCACTGCAGTAGTTGTGGCCTCCGGCAAGTAATTCCAGCTTCCCAACCGGAAAAAAAGCAAGAGAATCTGCACCGATCAATTCAGAAATCTCAGGAACCGTATGCTGGCAGGCGACCAGGTTCTCGCTGGAATCGATATCCGTCCCATAGAAACATGGATAGAGAAAAGGCGGGGCGCAAACACGCATATGGACTTCTTTCGCCCCTGCTTCCCTGAGCAGAGAGATGATCCTCCGGCTGGTCGTTCCCCGGACAATAGAATCATCGATCAAAATGATTCTTTTATCCTTAACGACTCCCTCTACAACAGAAAGCTTGATCTTCACCTTATCGAGTCTGTCTCCGGGATCAATGAATGTCCTGCCGATATATTTATTCTTTATCAGTCCGATATCATACGGGATCCCCGATGACATGCTGTACCCGAGAGCCGCATCCAGCCCGGAGTCCGGGACACCAATGACAAGATCCGCATCCACCGGTTTTTCCTGCGCCAGGATCCGGCCCGCATTGAGGCGGCTTTCATGTACGCTGAGCCCATTGATCACAGAGTCCGGTCTTGCAAAATATATATATTCAAAAACACAAAGATGCTTCCTCTTTGACCCGCAATGCTCCCGTCTGGAAACCACACCTTCCTTGCTGAATACCAGAATCTCTCCTGGTTCAAGATCCCGTATAATCCTGCCGCCAACGGCCTTGATCGCGCAGCTTTCAGAAGCAGCGACATACATGCCGTCTTCCGTTATGCCGTAACAAAGCGGCCGGAAGCCGTAAGGATCTCTTGCGCAGATCAGTTTCTGCGGGGACATAAGAATCAGGGAATATGCACCCTCCAGTGTATTCATGGCCCTGCTAAGCGCCTCTTCGATGGATGGAGCGGAAAGGCGTTCCTTTGTTACGATGTAAGCGATCGTTTCCGTATCACTGGTTGTATGGAAAATGGCGCCTGACAGCTCCAGCGCAGAGCGAAGCTCGGCCGCATTTGACAGGTTTCCGTTATGCGCGATGGCCATTCGTCCTTTCTGGTGATTTACCTCTATCGGCTGGCAGTTGCTCCTGTGGGTGCTTCCAGTAGTTCCGTACCGGTTGT
>JAFWOB010000070.1 GCA_017510065.1 Parasporobacterium sp. | reverse complement strand
TCCGGCAGGGGCAGTCCCTCCGGAAAGATATGCCCGTGGATCACCCGGTAATGCATGATGCCAAGCAGAAGCTGAAGCGCCGTCAGCGTAGCATCATCCATTTTAATGCCATACCGGAACAAGGTGCCGGTGGTTTCGCTGATCAGTACCTTCATCAGGTCCAGATTCAGGAAACTGCCGATATAGAAGGCATTTTTCTGGGCCGCATAATCCCAGTCCTCATGAAACAGATTTAGAAGAACTGCCCGGATCTTTTCTTCATCCTGTTCAAACGAAACCTCGTCTCCCTTGATCACAAGCTTCAGATACGGCGGTCCGTAAGTATATTTTTTTTCGATCCGCTTCAGATCCGATAAAAGCGCCGTGTGGCTTAAGTATACCTCTTCCTCCAGATCATACAGATTGATCGGCTGATCAGCTTCGCACAAGCGGAAAACAAGATAACGGATCCGTTCCGAACGGGAGAAAAAAGCTGTTTCCGTCCTTTGGATCTCCCGGACACGTTCCGAATCGGAAGGGTCAATAAAAAAGCCCTTGCTCTGAATGGAGATAATGTTCACATGCAAGGGAGCAAGGAGCCGGTCCATATCATGTATGTCGTTTCGTATGGTCCTGGAGGACACCTTCATGCTCTCAGCCAGTTCTTTGCTGGTCACAAAAGATGCTCTTTGTTCCAGGATACGAAGGATTTTTCTCTGGCGAAGGGAAAGTTTCAGTGATTCCACAATGATCTTCCTATTGAAAACCGCAGCCATCCCCCCAAACGGACAATGGCTGCGGTCATCTGTTTATAATTATGCTTTGTTTTCTGCTGCCGCACGTACAGCGGAGATTACGATATTGCCTTTGATCTCGGAAACCGGTGCTCCTCTGGAGCAGTCGCAGATAATGCTGTTAAAACCCTGCAGCATCGGTCCGTATGCGTCTGCATGACCAAACTGTTGGATCAGTTTTACAGCCGTATTTCCCACGTTCAGATCCGGCCAGATCAGCACATTGGCTTTTCCTGCCACTTTGCTCTCCCGTTTCACCTTCTTAGCGGCAACTTCCGGAACGATGGCAGCATCCAGTTGGAATTCACCGTCGATAGCAAGGTCCGGCCGCTGCTCATTGGCGATCCTGAGGGCTTCCTTTACCTTATCAATCAGTTCGCCTTCCCCGCTTCCCAGGGTGGAATAACTGATCATGGCGCATCTGGGTTCCCAGTCCAGGAGATTTCGTACCGTATCGCATGCAGCAATGGCGATACTTGCCAGCTGCTCCGGATCCGGATTGGTGCAGACGGCACTGTCTCCGATGGCCAGAAGAGTTCCTTCACTTCCTTCATATCCGGGGATATCCGCAAGGCCGATACTGGAGATCGTTGCCAGCCCCTCTTTCATGCCGATGACCGTCTGGCCGGCCAGCAGCACATCTCCTGTTGTATTGTCGATCCCGGCAAAGGTTACGTCCGCATCACCGGCACGCTGCATCACCATCGCATAATAAAGGGGATCTTTCATTCTGCGGATCAGCGGTTTTTGTTTCAGCATCGTTCCCGGGATATTGACATAGATATCGATCAGTTTGTCCCTGTAGGCCTCATCATTGATATCCACAAACTGAAACACCGAAAGATCATAGCCTCTTTCCTCTGCGAGCTTTTTCAATTCTTCCGCGTCACCGACCAGGATCGGAATAATATATCCGTCTTTTCCTGTCTCATAAGCCGCCTGCATCATCTTTTCATTGGCAGCTTCCGGAAAAGCGACTTTCTGCGGATTCAATTTTGCCTTTTCATAAATACGGTCTAAAACACTCATGACTCCTCCTTGCGCAGAACATTACTCATCCAACTCAAAAAACAAAGTGGTATATCTTCCCATGTCATAAAATACAGGACGGACACGCACCGGCAGTTTCGGATCGATCTCCCTGCCTTTTTTCTTGTTGATCCCAAGGATTACGGCGTTGATCGAAGGGCCTTCGTCCAGCTGCACTTCGCCGCATACATATTTAAGCCCTCTGTCTTCCAGTTCCAGCCTTGCATTCAGCACGCCGGTGAATACGAAACTCTTGAGCTGTCCTTTTCCCGACAAGGTGATCCACTCGGTCTCATGATACCCGCAGCTGTTGCAGGCCAGATGCGGCGGAAATTCGATAGCGCCGCATTCCTTGCATTTTCTCGCATAGATCACGCCGTCTTTCAGTCCGTTCCAGAACTTTTCCACCATATGTTCCGGATTCCAGAATTCTTCCGTTTTCATTCTCTCTGTACTCATATCAGCTCTCCCCCTTTTAGAAATTGGCCTCAAGGATCAAGGCGCGGACATTCTGGGCACCGCCGAATCCTCTGAGGAAAACATGTTTCGGGAGCTTTTTGATCTGACGTTCTCCTGCTTCCCCGCGCATCTGCGTGACAGCCTCGAAAATGTCTGCCATTCCGGAAGCTCCGAATGCATGGCCATAGGAAGTTCTGCCGCCGTTGGTATTCATGGGCTTATCGCCGTCAAAAGCGATCCGTCCGTCCAGAACATATTTCCAGCCTTCTCCCTTGGGAAGATAGCCGATCTCTTCCGCAGCCAGGAAGGCCGAAGATCCGATAAAGTCGTTGACATACAGAAGATCCATATCGTCTGCCGTCAATCCGGTGAGTTCGAAGACCTGTCTTGCGGCTTCCGCCGTCGCCTGCTTCTCCAGATGCGGGACGATGGCATCCAGCACAGAAGCGCCGGTTCCGAGAACTTCGACGGGCTTATCGTTGAACTCTTTGGCAATCTCCGTCGGCACTACGATACAGGCGGCAGCGCCGTCGGCGACACAGGAATCGCTGGAGGTCCTGAGATACTGGGTCATCTTCGGATTGTGAGGAGATTTCATATAATCCCATACATTGTCATATCCTGCCTCGGCTGCCAGTTCATCATAGGGTTTCCTCCGGATGGCTCTGGGGCAGAGCGCTGCTGCGCGGCGGAAATGATACGCCTGGTGGATCAGGATATCGTCGATCTGTTCCGGAGTCAGGTTGTTTTCCTTGGCATAATAATTGATCCAGTCATCGTGATTCATACCGGGGCCGCCGCCTAAATATCGGCCGTATGCCCTGTCAAAGATAGAATCCAGATCCGGGAACAGCACCTCGGTGGTAAGCGGCACGCGCATGTGGTCCGGCGTATTGCCGTCCGGCATACCGGTTCCCTGATCGCAGGCTCCGGTCAATACGATGTCATAGGCCCCGCTGGCAACTGCAAACACAGCTTCTTCCAATGCGATATAGCCTGTGCAGCATCCTTCGGAATGGGAAAGAGAACCTTTGCCCCTCATGCCGAACCAGTCGGCAACCTGAAGGTTCGGGGTGATGCAGCCGTTCAATACATGCGGATTGGCGCTTCCATGAAAGAAATACTGTACATCCCTGGGCTCTACGCCGGCATCTTTCATGGCGTCCAGCGCTGCATGTCCGAAGAGTTCGCCGTTCGTAAGACCTTTATAAGTCGGGTTTTCAACGCCGTTAAGGAATGGCGTGGCTCCGATTCCGACGATAGAAACGCTGCGCAGGTTTTTTCCAAGCTTTACATTTCTTACCATAATTCATACTCCGTTCCGCCGCAATCAGGTGGTTGCAGCATGTTCCGTTTTACATTTCATCCATGACATAGTCTGCCAGATCGCCGATGGTCTTGAAGTTTCCGAATCTTGCTACCGGGATCATGACATCAAAATCATTTTCAATAGAAGAGCTCATGGTGACTCTCTGGAAAGATTTCACGCCCAGTTCTTCTGCGATATTGGTGTTTTCTGTAATGGTTGATGCATCTTTTTCAAATGCAATGGCTGCATATTCGATCATTTTTGCTACGACTTCTTCTCTGGTCATAATCCGTATCTCCTTTTTTGTAATTCATTCCTTATGCTGCATTGCCGAACCTCTGCTCATTCAGGTTCGAGTATTTATATGATTATACATGATTCTGTAAATGATGAGAATCCTGTGAGTGGTCATTTTAATAAGGCAGGGCGGGGGAAATCCCCGCCCTTATACGGTCTTTTCAGACTTTTTTATTATTTGTAGAAACCACAAATATCAACAAATCCTCTTTCAACTGTGTTGTATCCCTTGATGCCTGCTGCTGTAAGAGCTGCGTGCATTTCCGGATAGGTGTTGGAGAAGTACATATCTGCTTTCCAGGTATCTTCCAGTTCCTTAGCGATCTCTTTCGCCTTAGCTTCATCCTTTTCCTCGATGAATTCCCCAACTTTGGCATCGATCTCCGGAGTGGTGTACTTCGCTCCGCCGATGCAGAAGGTGTCAATGAAGAACTGACGGAAGAAGGTCATGATAGCCGGATATCTTGCGTCAACCAGATCGCCTACATGGATCAGGTCATAGGTGCCGCCGTTGGACTGCTCTACGAACTGCGGAGTATCGACGATGTTGATGTTCAGGTTGATGCCAGCCTGTCTCAGGCATTCCTGGATAACGATGAATACCGGGCTCTGGTCCTGCATACCTACGATGGTAAGATCCAGTCCGTCTGCATAGCCTGCTTCTGCCAGAAGAGCCTTAGCGCCTTCGATATCCTGAGCACGCTCTTCCTTTGTGAATGTTTCATTGTAGTACTTGCTCTCGACCGGGAAGTAGCCGTGTACTTCTTCGCCCATGCCGGAGGTACCTACCATTGCGATGGCGTCAAAGTCAAGAGCTTTGTCGATGGCCTGGCGAACACGGATATCAGCGGTTGCGCCGGCGTTCGGTCCCATGTTGTACCACAGTCTGGTGTTCTGTCCGAAGGTGTGGGCGATCACGTTGACACTTTCATTTCCGATATAAGTGGTTGCCATGCTGATCGGCATGTCATAAGCGACCTGTACGTCGCCGGACATGATAGCCAGGGCACGGGATGCCGGGTCATTGATGAAGGTCAGACGGATGGTCTTGTAATATCCCTTATAATCCGGGTTCCAGTAATTGTCGTTTCTTTCCAGGATGATGTACTGGTTGGAAGCCCACTCTTTAAAGATATACTTGCCGCATCCGAAAACAGGATTCTTGGTTGCTGCATCGATGCCGCCGAGAGCTTCTACTTCCTCTTCGCTTACGATACCGAAGCCACCCCAGGTCAGCATTGCCAGCAGGTCCGGTGCTGCCTGATTGAACTCGATGATAACAGCGTTGTCACCGTCTGCTTCCGCACCGGCGATGAAACGGCCGATATCGTTATTGGCGGATTTCTCCATCCAGACGCCTGCAGAATAAACAACATCTGCCGGTGTCAGCGGTGAGCCGTCAGTCATGGTGACGCCGTCACGAAGCACGAATCTGCAGTGGGTGTCATCCAGCCATTCCCATTCGCTGGCCAGGCTCGGCACTACTTCGTTGGTCCTTCTGTCGAATTCCACCAGACGGTCTGTGATAGCGTGCATAATGATCTCTTCTTCATTGCTGATGACTCCGGAACCGCCGCCCCAGATATAAGCAGGTTCGGAGGAGAAGCAGATCGTGACCTGCTCATCCGTAACTTCCGTATTGAACGGATCTACGTTTGCATCCAAAACCCCCTCTGCAGCAAATGCGGTAAATGCCATCGCCAGAGACATCACCACTGCAAGGATCAAACATACGATTTTCTTCATACTCTTTTTGCCTCCTTCTTAATTGAATAAGTTTCTATGTAAAGGAACTTCTGTTCCTGTTACACGTATCTCGTTGGGACACCTTTTTGTTATACAGCCTGGTCCGCAGCGATCAGAGCCTTCATCTTTTTGATCGCTTCTTCCGGCATGGGCTCATAGATCCCCGCCACCTTGGCGTAATAGGTTGTCGTTGCCATCTCTTCTGTGTAGATGGCTGCTGCCATTGCCTGGGCCATGTTCTTGCCGCAGCAGAACATGCCGTGGTTCTTGATCAGACAGGACAGTCCGTCTTCTCCCAGAGTCTCCACAACCTTTGCCGCAACTTCATCGCTGCCCGGCATGGTAAAAGGAACGACCCTTACCGGAACAAATTCGCACTGCGGAGGAGTGATGGGCTTTAATTCCCAGTTCATCGCACAGATGGTCGCAAACATGCCATGGGTATGCACGGTTGCGGTAACATCCTTGCGGGCACGCATCACAGCCGTATGCATCGGGGTTTCCGATGAGGGCTTGAACGGTCCGTCAAGCCATTTGCCGTTCATATCCACGATCGCGATCTGATCGACCGTCATGGTCTTATAGCGGATCCCGCTGGGGGTGATCGCTACCACGTCTTCATCCGGGTCTTTCATGGCAATGTTGCCGGATGTTCCATGGATCAGTCCCATATCCACACAGTCCAAAATAGCATTCAATACTGTCTGTCTTGTTTTTTCGTATTTCATTTCCTTCGCTCCTTTTATGAATAATCCAATTCTAAACAGGTTAGATCTGCAGCGCTGTATAATATCCCTGGCTGATGGCGTGATAGATCTGGCCCACATTGCGGCTGTCGCCGATGATGTATGATTCATCCACCATGCTGCACAGCTCATCCGCGATCTGCCATTTCGGCCGGAAGCCCAGTGCGCATACCACCGTATCCGCTTCGATCACGAATTCTTTTCCGTCTTTTTCCACCAGGACGCCCTGCGGAACGATCTCCTTTACCGTGGTTCCGGCGTAGCACTCTGCGGCGTCATAGACAAACGGCATCAGACCTCCCCGATAGAAAGAGTTTACTTCCTGGGCGATCTCGCTCTTCATTTCAATGATGGAAACCTCATGTCCTTCGTGCTTGAAGGAGATCGCCGCTTCCGCTCCTACCAGGCCGCCGCCCATGATGGCAATGCGTTTTCCCAGTTTTTCCGGATGAAGCTCTGCATCGATACTCATCACCACATTGTCTCCATCCAGGCCTTTGATCGGCGGACGAAGCTCCGTG
>JAFWOB010000069.1 GCA_017510065.1 Parasporobacterium sp. | reverse complement strand
GTAGGTCGATACCGCAAACAGACTGATCTGTTGGGAGGCCAGGACATTAGCTATTCCAGCCAGGATCCCGGTCAGGGAAAAATCCAGCACACCTGGGATATAAAACCCCCGCCAGCCGTCCTCCCGCTCAGTCACATCCGCGGGCACATCTTCCGTCCTGCAGACCAAAGACACTTCCTCCCATGTCCTGCCGATGAAATAAAACTCTTTTGTCAGATCGATCGTCCAGACATCTTCGACCTTGCATACACTGATGGGAAACGGTAATAGTCTAAGTTCCATAAAAACCTCTTTCCTGCAGCCTGTCACTGCAGAAACTCCAGGATCTCCTTCCAATATACTTCCAGATCAGAGTCCTTTCCCAGGTAGATCTCATGCTTGGCATTTTCCATCCGGAAGATCCGTCCGAGTTCTCCGATCTGGCGGATAAATGTCTCCTGCCCGCCGGGGTTGACCATAGTATCACGGCCTGCCTGGATCAGAAGTACTTTTGCTTTGACCCCGGCGCAGTTTTTCTTTGCCGTGACGTATTTGATCAGCTTCAGAAATTCCATGGCAGTCGTGATGGCCGAAGCACAGGTCTGATACTCTTCCCGCTGACAGACCTGAGCGAACCAGTATTCATAACGCGCTCTGCTGTTGCTGCAGCTGTTCTCAAAATCCGGCTTCGGAGAAAACGGCGCGCTGCCGGGCAGATAGTTTTTGCCGCGGCCGGCCATATTCATGAACTGTGCGAACAATGCTACAGTCAGGACCGAATTGTTCCCGGAATTCAGCTCCAGCATAGGGGAGGTCAGGACCGCCTTGCTGAAATCATCCGGATACATTTCGATATAAGCGGCACTGACGCCTCCGCCCATGGAATGTCCGAAAATATATTTCGGCAGCAGCGGGTTCTTACGCTGCTTCTCAACGATATCCGTCACAAAGGAATGCAGGTCCCTGAGAAGATCCCGGTAATCTTTGATATAAACAAGGGAAGGATCTTTGACGAGACGGTAGGATTTTCCATGTCCCATCTGCTGGATCTGCCACACGTTATAGCCGGTCTGCAGGAAGTAATAGACCACTTCATTGAATTTATCCAGTCCCTCTGTAAACCCATGGACAAGCACCACGTCAGCGTGAGGGGTATCCGCCGCATAGGTCCGGTAGTGGATCTTATGACCGGGGACCCGCTCAAAATCCCCGCTTCTCTTTCGCTGCAGCAGATACGGAAGGACGATATTCTCCATATCCGCCTTGTAATTCGCTTCCCTGATAAAATCAATCTGGTTCATTTCCTTACTCCTCTTCTCTTACCGATCTGCCTGTCCGGCAGTATTTCCACAGATCATCGCTCCAGGTCTTTCTGCAGACTGTTCGGAACGCCCCGGGGTCCCCGGACTGCGTAAATGCCGTAATCGCGTTTCAGCACTTCAAAGGTGAACTGCTCCGGAGGATACTGCCTGAGCAGCCGGATCTTCATCAACGCTGTGATCGTAAGATTCTGATCCTCAAAATGATAGGGGATATCCGTTTCCAGGACCTCGCAGCAGTACAGGATCGCCGACACCGGCGCCGCCACATACATATAGACCGTATCCCCTGCCCGGATGCCGCTGCCCTGCTTCCAGTCGATCTCCTGAGACCGCTCAAATGCGCCTTGCACATCGTAGAATTTTGGATTGGCAGGAATGATCCACTGTTTCGGCGGCCGCATCTGCTGCTTTTTCTTTTTGGAAGCAGTCACCTCATAGCTCAGATCGATGAGACCGCAGATCTCCTGAAATGGCACGGTCCCGTCTAAAAGGACCGAGATCCAGCTGCTTCCGCTGCTGATATGATAGGCGGGAAAATACCCTTCCTGCCTGAGCAGCATATCCCGGTAGAAAAGATCGTCCAGCTTGACATTGAGGATATCC
>JAFWOB010000068.1 GCA_017510065.1 Parasporobacterium sp. | reverse complement strand
GGTGAATAAGGAGACATCCCATCCTTCAGACAGGTCGATCCTCTTTCTGCAGTCGTGGATCTGTCCGGCGAAAGACTGCCATGGCACCTCTTCCGCGGAAGCGATCCGATCAGACGGGACCTGGGATCCTTCCATGATCACTATGCTCTGTCCCGGCTCCAGCCGGAGGGCAGCCTGAGCGCTTCGGGTCAGAACGTTCATTTCCAGATGCTCATACCGGTCCAGATCTCCGTTATAGACATAGAGCGGCTGCGTCGTAGGAAGGGTCACCTTTCCGTCGAAGGCCTGGTCAGGGGATTCGTTCATCAGCATGAATATCTGGCCGGTTTTTTTATAGTGATATACGCTGAGCATTTCAAACGCCGGCTGGACAGAGATCCGGGAAAAGCCCGATGCTTTCAGGCATTCGGGAAGGTCCGCATATTTTACGCAGACGCAGTTGTCTTTCCATGGTTCAAGACCTTCAGCGCCGGTTCTGTCCTGAAGGAACCGCTCCGGGTATCCATCGGTAAAGATCACCTGAAAGCCGTTACATCTTTGGATAAAGCGGGTGATCCCATCCGGCAGATACTGCGCATAGGGGATGAGCAGAGCCTCAAACCGGACGCCGTTTAATGTCAGGATGTTTCCATCGAAAGAGCCGTTATAGTTTTCCGGATGGTTCAGCATGTCTGTCGATACCACGTCATATTCCATCTGGTGCTGCATCAGCATTCTGCCGATCTGCTCCATGGGCATGTGCGCTCCGGTCCAGTCCGCTTCTCCGTCATAAAGAACCGCAATGGAAGCCACATGGGTTCCGCTGTTCAGTAAATGGCACATGCGGTTGGCGTATTTCATCAGCTGTGAGAACCAGGAAAACTGCCCGTTATTGCCCCGGGCATAGAAATGAGGCGGGCAGTCCGGATCCGGATACTCCGCCATGGAAAAGGCATGGGGAACCAGATGGTTAACGCCCCGGCACAGCAGATGGTCCAGAAGATAGCGCATGTCCCGGATGCCGAAGTTCCATCCGTAGGCGCCGAACAGCTCACACATAGTGCGTCCTTTTTTCCGGGGATCCAGGTGTCCTGCAGAGGCTCCCATCTTTCCTAATATATAATGAAAGAACTCTCCATCGACCTCCATACCGCCCATACTCCGCCGGATCTGGATGGGAGCGCCGAAGATCACCTGAGAGCCGATCACATCGATCCCGGCCATATCCTGTCCGGTCATAGCCCGGAACCAGTGCCCCGGTCCATGCCCCAGGCGGCTGTGAGTGCCATTGTCTTCTACCACATGACCGATGTACTCCACGCCGTGCTCCCGGCACCAGTCGCCGATGGCGGAAGAGAAATTCTTTTCATACAGTCTGGTCACACAGTCCATGTAGTCATACCGCATCTGGGGGCAGCGATCATTATCCGGAGATGTTGTATCAGCAAAGAGATGGACCAGGCTTTCCCGGTACGAATCCCCGCAGCGGTCTTTCAGCATCTGCTCCAGTTCATCGCTCCAGGGAAGGGCCATTCCCTTTTTCCCCAGACGGTCATCAAAACTGATGTCGGATGTATTGCCCAGCTCCGGTTCGTCGGAGAAGAATCCTGCGATGGTCTTTCCGAATTCCTCCGGGTAACGTTTGTAGTGGGCTTCGTATACGCCTTCGATCTGGGTATGGGCGGAAACGGCATCCAGCATATTAATGTAGGTTTCGTTGCCGCCGTCCGTACGGGTTTTGTAAATGGCATGCACCCGCCACTGTCCTTCCGGAAGACAGAAGGTGGCGTACTCTCCATCCACGGTATCCGTCAGATCCACTACTTCCGGGGAAAACCGGTCTTTATCAACAAACCTGGCAGCCACCAATGCGGCCAGCCGGTTGTTCTTTCGCTCTTCCTCATCTGTCGGCTGTCCCAGCTGCCAGTAGCCGATGACGGGCTTCAGCATCCGGGAGACATGCAGTGTCCGCTCATGGACCCCGCCGAACAGATCCGCCGTGGTATCGGCCAGATACCATTTCCGACGCTCCGGGTATGTGGTCTCGATAAGTCCTGCGGCATAGCCGGTGGGGAAATGCTTGTCATCCAGGATCCATACCTTCATGTCCCGTTTCCGGGCTTCATCCAGGACGATATCCATGTCATGCCACCATCCGGGGCCGCAGAAATCGTCGTGAGGTCTTGCTTCCACACAGATGGCGCCGATCCCGCATTCATGGATCTTCCCGATCTCATTTCGCAGGATCTCTTCTTCTTCTCCTCTCATCCAGAGAAAAGGAAATATATAATTATCGTTCATATCACAGCCCTCCTCAGGGTATGACAACATAGCCTGTCAGTTCCGGCTTTACCTATAGTGTATCTGTTCCGGCTGAAGGGAGATAGGCGGAAATCGGCGTAATTTTTGATTTGTATTTACATAAGGAAGATCTTTTTAACGGGCGGGGTCAATAATCGTGTTCATTATTGACCTTTTTTATGTGGTCATTTGCTCGGAATGTACATTTTCAGCTAAAAATATGGTTGTTTTCGCATATTGTTTCCCGGGGTGGTCCATTATTATATGGAAAAATACCCTGC
>JAFWOB010000067.1 GCA_017510065.1 Parasporobacterium sp. | reverse complement strand
TTCAGACATGAGCAGAGATTTGTCTATCTGGAGTGATCCTCACAAGTCAGTACGAATGATATAGACGGTTACTGACCGCATATCGTCAGAACACAGATCATAACACCCGTTCTTTGCCTGATCCGAAGTATCTTCAAAAATGCGCAAGGCGTCGAAGAGATCATTTTCCACATAAGGCAGCAGTTTTTCTGCTGCTTCTTTCTCTGCCTCAAGCAGGGTATCAGAGAGTTTCTGTGTGCCATCTGTCTGCAGGGAGGCAGCTCCTTCTGACAGGGTAGCGGCACCTGTACTCAGCTGCGTCGCTCCTGTGTGCAGTGAGGCCGCCCCGGCAGCCGCCTGCTCGGCACCTTCTGTGTAGGTTTGCAGACCGCTGACAAAAGAATTGACCTGATCCAGCTGATCCTTAAGCGCTGCCAAACTCTCGTACGCTGCCTGCGCCTGTGCAAGTTTGGCACTGACGGTTTCGTCGGAGGTCAGATATTCTTCCACATGCTGCGCAACCAGCTGATCGACCTGTTCCTGTATGTTCTCTTCAACAGTCGCTGCGACTTCTTCCGATCCCATTTGACTCTTTACGGCTGCACTGACCATGACTGCCAGAGCATCCGGGATCTCGCCCGCGTCCAGCGCCTGCTGATAGTCCTCCGCACTCATCGAATGGCCCGTTTTCTCAAGAATGGCTTCCAGCACCCTATTTTGTACCGCTTCTTCTACCCCCGCCCGGATCTGCTCTTCATTTGCTTCAACCTGCGGACGCACGGATTCCTCCACCTGCGCAGCCGCAGCTGATCGCAGTGTATCGGGATCCAGCTGCGTAAGAGCCTGGTCAAGCTGCTCAGCGTAATTATCTGTAGTCAGATCCGTGATAGAGATGCCTGCTGCATCAAGACCAGCGTCAGCCAGCTGCGCGTTGGCAGTATCCAAAATGGCAGTAAATAGTGTCTGTGCGCCGCTGTTCAAGGCTTCATCATTTGCGATCAGGGTGGCCAGTCCGTCGTCTAAGGAGGCGGCACCTTCTTCCAGCCCGGCAGCACCATCAGCCAGCTGCGAAGCACCGTCCGCCAGTGTGGCAGCGCCGTCATTTAAGTCAGTCAAGCCGGTATTCAGCTCGCTGATTCTTGATACATATTCTTTTGTCCTGCCTGTTGTCTTTGGAAGTTCTTCCCCGTCCCGCAGAGCCGTCAGCACGGACTGAGCCTCTGCCAGTTCTGTATGAAGGTCAAGGCCTTCCGTATCGATCTGCTCGTCCAGCTTCTCGCAGGCGGCACGGATCGGATCGGAGGTGATGATCGTCATCATCCAGGACAGGTCCGCATGATCCGCATGGAAGGACGCACTGAATGATACCGGCAGATCAAGCGACTCATCCATACCGGGGACGGACCAGCCTACAAGAATCTGACGGCCCAGTTCGGATACTACCGCAGCGTTTTGCATGATCAGGTCACTTACGCCTTCCTCTGGAAGGGGCAGAGCCGTCACGGCCAGGGCTGGCAGATCCGTCGCTGTCTGATAGGTGACGGTCAATACGACATCTCCGGCTGCTTCTTTCAGATCCGCAGCGGAGATCTTCTCACCATCCAGTGTGATGGTTACGACCGGCAGGATCGCCGGTGTCTGATCAGAGGTTCCCTGATAGAGGATATCTTCCCCCAGGGCCTGCCAGGTGAGGACTTCTCCATCCTGCTCACAGGTTTCCTGACCACCCAGATTCTGGATATCTTTCAGTACAGTGCGGTCAACGAGCTCGTCTGCGGCGTCCATGTTCTCCAGACGGACGTGATCAGTGATACTTTTTACCGTGCCTTCTGCATCGGTGACCACATACACCTGCTCCTGTTTCGTATTTTCAGCCATGACCGGCAGACTGCTGGAAACCAAAACCGCAGTCAGTGTGATGGCAATCATTCTCTTTTTCTTCATCGTGACCCTTCCTTTCTTTCGCAGTTATCGAACAGATTTCATATCAAACGTTGTATGTACGATGATGTTATCCAGGAGAAGCAGTACTGCCGGCAGGAGCAGCAGGACGACCGCAACGCTCAGCAGCGCGCCTCTGGCGATCAGTCGGCACATGGAGGAAATGATATCCACGTTGGAATAGATCCCGACACCGTAGGTCGCGGCAAAGAAACCGATCCCGCTGACCAGGATGCTCTGCGCGGAGGATGCAACCGCCTTCTCGATCGCTTCTTTTTTCTCTTTCCCACTATGACGGTTCTGCTTATACCGTGTGGTCATCAGGATCGCGTAGTCGACCGTCGCCCCCAGCTGTATGGTGGAGATTAATATCGGACCGACGAAAGGCAGCGATACACCGGTGTAGTAGGGGATACACAGGTTTGCGGCGATGGCCAGTTCGATCACGGCGACCAGAAGGATCGGCAGGGTGATGGACTTCTGCACCAGCAGGATGATGACAAAGATCGCAAGGATCGAGATCAGGCTGACAACAGTGAAATCATGGTCTGTACACGCGATCAGATCCTTGGTGCATGGCGCTTCCCCGATCAGCATGCCGCCCTCATCATATTTCTTCAGGATGTCATTCAGCTCATCGATCTGCGTATTCACTTCATCTGAAGAGATGATATAGGAGGAGCTGACCAGCATCAGCTGGTAACGGTCTCCTTTCAGTTTGCTCAGTATGTCGTCCGGCAGGATCGTTTCCGGTATCCCGGCGCCAAGCAGACTGTCTATACCAAGCACACTCCTGACGCCGTCAACCTGCTGCATTTCGTCCGTCATATCCAGAACATCTTTCTGGGAGACATCGGCGTCAATCAGCAGCAGATGCGTGGTTGCCGTATCAAAGGTATCTTCCAGCTTGTGGTTTGCGATGACAGACAGCAGGTTTTGCGGCATGACCCTGCTCATGTCGTAGTAGACCTGCACGTGATTGTATCCGTAGAACGCCGGGAAGATGGCAGCCACGAGGATGATGCACAGCATCCTGTAGTGACCCACGACAAACCGGCCAATCCCGCCAACATCCGGGAGCAGCGGCCTGTGCGAGGTCTTCTCTATCGCACCGTCCATCAGGCGGATCACGCAAGGCAGCAGGATCACGGTGCCCAAAAGCCCCATGATCACGCCCTTGCTCATGACGATGCCCAGGTCGCGGCCAAGAGTAAAACTCATGAAGCAGATGGAGACAAAGCCGGCAATGGTGGTCAGACTCGACCCCATAATTGAGGTAAAGGTCAGGTGAATGGCTTCCGCCATGGCATCGTCCTTATCTGAGATCAGGGATTTCTGCTCCTTGTAGCTGTGCCACAGGAAGATGGAGTAGTCCAGTGTAACGCCCAGCTGCAGCACCGCGGCGACAGCCTTGGTGATGTAACTGATCTCCCCGAGAAAATAATTGCTGCCCAGGTTCCACAGGATCGAAACGCCGATACAGAGCAGGAAAATGAGCGGCAGGAGAAAAGAGTCCATCGTGATCATCAGCACCAGCGCACACAGCGCAACAGCGATCGCCACATAGATGGCCTCCTGATCTTCAACGAGCTGCTTAGTGTCAGTAACAATAGCGGACAGCCCACTGACGAAGCACTTCTCTCCGGCCACGGCGCGCACCTGCCCGATTGCCTCCATCGTTTCCTCCGAGGATGAACTGTCATCGAAGAATACAGCTGACAACATGCAGTCCCCGCGCTGAAACTTCTCACGGATCTCATTGGGAATGATGTCAAGAGGCAGCATCCCGTCCGTAAGGGATGCATAACCGATCACCGAGTCCACATGCGGGATGTCTATTAATGCATTCTCCATTTCCTTTTGTTCCTGCAAGGTCATGCCTTCCGTGACCAACAAGGAGAAAGCGCCTTTTCCGAAATCCTCCAGCAGAATATTCTGCCCCTGTACTGTTTCCAGCTCATCAGGCAGATAATAGAGCAGATCATATTTTGTTTTGGTTGCGGCTATGCCCAGCACAGAGGGAATCACCAACGCAAGACACACGATGATCACCAGGATCCTGTGCCTGACCAGCCATCCGGTTCGTTTTTTCACATCCATTGCCTCCTTTGAACAGACAAATGATATAGAACACAATGTTGACTTTCTGAACATTGAGAATTATAATAATCTTCATGAACAAAAGCAATGATCAGATCCGGTATCAAACGTTTGTTAAACAACAGAGGCGGAGCGAATGACAAGATATTCAACAAAAAAAGGCAAATTGTTGAAAAGAAAAAATATTCAGAAAGACAGGGGGATGGACATGAACGAGCAGGAGAAAAAAGAGGATCGGCGTGTACGCCGTACAAAGAAGCTGCTGACTCAGGCTCTGACACAGCTGCTGCAGACGAAACAAATCAATGAGATCACAGTAAAAGAGCTGACAGAGCTGGCGGATATGAACCGGGGTACCTTTTATCTATACTATAAGGATGTGTTTGACATGTTGGAAAAGATCGAAGATGGCATGTTTGAACGTCTGGATCAGATCATATCCGCCCATGAGAATGAAGACATGTCCGTGCAGACCAGACCGATGCTGGAAGATCTGTTCGTTTTTATCGAAGAGAATCAGGAAATGTGCCGTGTTCTGCTCAGCCCGCATGGGGATATGAATTTCCTGCACAGGCTGAACGAAGTGCTGCGGGATAAATTCCTCAAAGCATGGCATAATCAGGCCTTCCATCAGAAAGAAACAGGGAAGGCAGAGACGGAATTTGATTACCATTACAGTTTTGTTGTTTTCGGTTGTGCGGGCCTGATCCGCGCCTGGGTCAGCAGAGCGTGCCGGGAGTCAACAAAAGAGATGGCTCAGCTGGCGGATACGATGATCCGTTGCGGCGTGCTCACGCAGGCATCGGTATGAGAGCAGTCATCTGATACAGATTTGCCAAATAGAAATCCCATGCCTGTTTTTTAGGCATGGGGAGAAGTTTGTCTATCTGATTTTATTTTTTTGCCGCGCGGTTTATCATCTCTTCAATCATCCCATGATGCAGTTCACACAGCCGGGATATTTCCTTATGGATATCCGGCTCCATCCGCCGGTTCAGCCAGTCAATCACAAGGCCAAAGCATTCGCATTTATAAAAATGGACGAGTATTCTCCTGTCGCTTTCAGAAATGTCCAAATCCTTAACGAGGGTCTTTCCATAGGCAGACACGATATAATCGCATTCTTTCCAAAGGTACCGTTCATAAATGTCGCGGTTTGCCGAATGGTAGATATGCAGCAGGACGCGGCGGTTT
>JAFWOB010000066.1 GCA_017510065.1 Parasporobacterium sp. | reverse complement strand
CAATATGGATTTTCTTGAATTGGCAAAAAACAGATACTCGGAACGTTTCTTTGATCCGCGACCCATTGAACAGGAGAAGCTGGATAAGATTCTGGAAGCGGGACGCGTTGTACCGACTGCCTGCAACTACCAGCCACAGCGATTTTATGTGATCCGGAGCAAAGAGGCTCTGACAGCCTTAAAGCAGGTGACTTACTTCCACTACAATGCTCCGATGATGATCCTTGTCTGCTATGATGCCAGAAAGGTGTGGAAAACAGACAACGACCGATATTACAGGAATTACAATTCCGGCGAACAGGATGCCAGCATTGCTGCTACAACTATGATGTATGAGGCCGAGGAGCAGGGCATCCATACGATCTGGATCAGAGGCTTCGACTCCAAGACTGTGGTAGATACATTTGGCCTTCCGGAATATATGATCCCTGTAATGATGCTTGGTCTTGGCTATCCCAATGCCCGGGCGAAGGCTCATCAGGCGCACTTTGACAGAGAGCCTGTTGAATCGTTTGTAACAGAGCTTTAAGCAGGAGGATGACATGAAAAAAATCGTAGTAATCAACGCCAGCCCCCGTGTCAACATGAATACCGGCACCCTGGTGCGGGAAGCAGCAAAAGGCGCCGAATCCGAAGGAGCCGAAGTGCAGGTTTTCGACCTGTATCGTCTTGATAAAGTACATGGGTGTATGTCCTGCTTTGCCTGTAAACTCTCACCCAATAAGGGAAAATGCGTTTTCAAGGATGGGCTTGCTCCCGTGCTGGAAGCTATCCGGGAAGCCGATGGACTGGTCATCGGCACACCGAACTATCTGGGGGATGCCTCTGCAGGATTTCGGGCAATCTATGAGCGCCTAATTTTCCAATCCCTCACCTATCAGAAAGATCCGCACCGTTATGACATCCGGAAGATCCCTGTTCTGTTTATCATGACGAGCAATTCTCCAAAAGAATTCTATGCACCACTTGGATACCGGAAAACTGTGAAGGCATACCAGAAGGAACTGACAGAAGCGGTAGGAAATACGAAGGTCATGATCGCAGGGGATACATTGCAGGTCAGGGATTACAGCCGGTTCAACTGGACGATCTTTGATCCTGCGGCAAAACAAAAGCGCCACGAAAATGTATTTCCGAAAGAACAGAAAGAAGCATTTGAGCTGGGAGCTCGGATGGTAAAGGAAGCCTGGTAAAAGAGAGAAAACGATGCATTTTACCGGAACCGTATACAGAAACCCATACTGGCCGACATGGCCGCTTTTAGAAATCACACAGGGCTGCACCCACAACAAGTGCAAGTTCTGCACCATGTACAAGGAAGTGCCCTTCCGGATGTCCCCGATGGAATGGATCGAAGAGGACCTGAAGGAGATCGCCGGGTGCGATCCGGATGCCCGGACGATCCAGCTGTTCTCAGCCAATCCGCTGGTCCTGACCTACGACAGGCTGACTCCGATCTTCGGGATGATCCACAAATACCTGCCGAAGATGGAATACATATACCTGGCGGGAAGGGTCAGCGATCTGAAGAACAAGACGGTGAACGAGCTGAAGAAGCTGAAGGACCTGGGAATGCGTGAGATTTCCCTCGGCGTGGAAAGCGGCGATGACTGGACTCTTGACCGGATCCATAAGGGTTATCATGCGGAGGATATCCTGGAGCAGTGCCACAAGCTTGAGGAAGCCGGCATTGATTACTGGATGACCTTCCTGAACGGAGTGGCAGGCAAATCTCACAGTCGTGAGCATGCGATCCATTCTGCAGAGATCTTCAGCCAGTGCAGGCCTATGCTGGTGGGGACAGGAGGACTGACACTCTTTCCCGGCACTCCCCTTTTGGAGGAGGCACAGCGCAGTGAATTTGATCCGCTTTCCGAGAAGGAAATGCTGGAGGAGCTGAAACTCTTCGTGGAGAATCTGACCTGCGACTGCTCCTTCATCACGCATCACACGATTTCCGGCGTCAACCTTTCCGGCCCCGATTTCCTTTCCCGAAAAGAAAGAATCGTTGCCGCACTGGAGCGCCAGATCAGCCACGGCGATCTGGACCGTATGGCGGCACTGCGCCGTTACAAAAGAACACTTTAAGAAGGAGGCGCATCTGCATGCATTTTTCAGGAGGAATCAACCGGCCGCCGTATGAGACAGCGGACGGATACCTGCAGACGGCGGAAGGATGTTCTCATAACACCTGCCTCTTCTGCACTTATTTTAAAGACCAGAAATTCCGAAAATCGACCATAGAGGAGATTGAAGAAGATATCAAGGAGATCCCTGCCACCTTCGGCGCCCCGAAGCGGATCTTCCTGCAGGGTGCTGACGGCTATGCTGCGGACTATGATGTCCTGATGAAGACGGCGGAGCTGCTGCACAAATACGTTCCTTCCGTTAAGACGATCGGCGGCTATGCCCGGATCGACAATTTCTATGATAAGACCGAAGAACAGCTGCGGAACATGGCTGCTGCAGGCTTTGCCAATCCTTACATCGGTGTGGAATCCGGCGATGACGTGGTCCTGAAACGGATCAATAAAGGATATACCGCCGCACAGGCCAGGGAGCAGCTCGAGAAGATCGACGCCGCAGGCCTCCCGTTCATCGTAAATTTCCTGAACGGAGCAGGCGGTCATAATTACGGTCTTACCAACGCGCAGCTGACGGCGAAGCTGTATGACGGCCTTCACCCCACGATGGTCAATACTTCCATGCTGACGGTCGTGCTCGGCACGCCGCTTTACCGGGCGATGGAGAAAGGGCTCTATGAGGAATCCACAGAGACAGAGAAACTGGAAGAGATCCATGAGCTGGTGCGCTGCCTCACCAATGATACGATCTTCATGAATGAGCATGCCTCCAATCTCTT